>JAJUHI010000022.1 GCA_029267955.1 Sporobacter termitidis
CGATTTGATTATACTGTTTTATATTTACAGGCTGCGGCAACCAGCCGCAGCTTTGATACGGCAAGGGGAGAGGCTATTGGATCACAGGCTTGCGATTGTTGTACCCTGCTACAACGAGGAGGAGGTCCTCAAGGAGACGGCGTCCAGGCTCAAGCAGAAAATGGACAGCCTGATTTCTGGCGGGAAAATTGCTCCCGACAGCCGGGTCCTGTTTGTGGACGACGGCTCCAGGGATAAAACCTGGGCGATGATACAGGAGTTGGCTGCCGGCGACGGGCTGTTTGCCGGGATTTCCCTCAGCCGCAACCGGGGCCATCAGAATGCGCTTCTGGCGGGTCTGATGACGGCCGCCGGCTGGGCGGATATGGTCATTTCCATGGACGCCGACCTGCAGGACGACATTGACGCCGTGGATCAGATGGTGGACCATTACCTCGCCGGGTCGGACGTGGTCTACGGCGTACGCAGCAGCCGCGCGACGGACAGCTTCTTCAAGCGGTTTACCGCCGAGGGGTATTATAAGCTCCTTGCCGCCATGGGCTGCCAGGTGGTGTTCAACCACGCCGATTACCGGCTGCTGTCAAAAAGGGCGCTGGAGGCCCTGGCGCAGTACGGTGAGAAAAACATGTTTATCCGCGGTATCATCCCCATGCTGGGCTTCAAGACGAGCACGGTGGAATATGAGCGCAGCCAGCGTTTTGCCGGACAGAGCAAGTATCCCTTGAGAAAAATGCTGAAGTTGGCCTTGGACGGGGCCATGTCCCTGAGCCTAAAACCCCTTCGGATCATCACCCTGCTCGGCTTTGTGCTGGTGGCGCTGACGCTGGCGCTGTTTCTCTTCTCGGTCGTCCGGCATTTCATGGGCCAGACGATTCTCAGCTGGAAGATCATCACCATCTCCATCTGGGGCGTGGGCGGCCTGAACCTGCTGGCGCTGGGGATCATCGGCGAATATATCGGCCGGACGTATATGGAGGCCAAGGGGCGGCCCCGGTATCATATCGGCGCCACGGTCGGACTGAATAACATCATGGCGGACAAGCAGGCAAAGCCGCCGGAGGATACGAATGAACCTCTTTTCTGAAAAGGACATCAAGCGGCTTTTGGACAGGCACGGCTTCCGCTTTTCAAAGTCCATGGGGCAGAACTTCCTCATTGACCCCGGCGTCCCGGAGGCCATTGCCGACGGGGCGGGCATTGATGAGAACTCCGGCGTGCTGGAGATCGGACCGGGCATCGGGGCCCTGACGCAGGCCCTGGCCCGGCGGGCTAAAAAAGTGGCCTGCGTGGAGCTGGACCGCCGCCTGCTGCCGGTACTGGGCGAAACCCTTAACGGGTTTGACAATGTGGAGGTCATCAGCGGCGACATTTTAAAGCTGGACATCCCGGCGATAGTGCGCGGCCGTTTTGCCGGTCTGCGCCCCGCGGTGTGCGCCAACCTGCCGTATAATATCACAACGCCCGTCCTGACGGCGCTGTGCCAGGCCGGCGTGTTCGAGACAATCACCGTCATGGTGCAGCGGGAGGTGGCCCTGCGAATGTGCGCCGCGGCGGGCACGGCGGATTACGGGGCCTTTTCGGTTTTCATCCGCTATTACGCCGAGCCGGAAGTGCTCTTTGACGTCCCGCCGGAGGCCTTCCTACCGCGGCCGAAGGTGACCTCCTCGGTCATCGCCTTGAAAATGCGCCCGTCGCCGCCCGATTTTATTGCCGACGAAGCGTTTTTCTTCCGCGTGGTGCGCGCGGGGTTTGCCCAGCGGCGCAAGACGCTTGTCAACAGCCTGGAGGCCGCGTTCGGCAGGGAGCTTTCAAAGGATGCCCTGCGCGGGGCGGTTGCAGACTGCGGCCTTGACCCGGCCGTCCGCGGCGAGGCTCTGGATATCGAGCGCTTTGCCGCTTTGGCGGATGCCTTGAAAAAGCGGATGGAAGCGCGGCGGGAGGGAGACGGCTTGTGATTATCCCCAGGTCATTTTATGAGCGGGATACCCTGACTGTGAGCAGGGAACTTCTGGGGCAGATCATCGTCAGAAGAACCAGTGAAGGCGTTGTCCGGGGGCGGATCGTGGAGACGGAGGCGTATCTCGGTTTTCGGGATGACGCCGCCCACAGCTACAAGGGCAGGACCGAGCGGGTCCGGGTCCAGTTCGGCCCGAAGGGGCATGCCTATATTTACATGATTTACGGCATGTATTACTGTTTAAACATCACCGCAGGCCCGCCGGGCGAGCCGGAGGTTGTGCTTATCCGCGCGCTGGAGCCGGTATCCGGCGTCGGCCTGATGCAGGCGCGCCGGGGGGTTAGTAAGCTCCGGGAGCTTTGCAGCGGGCCGGGCAAGCTCTGCATGGCAATGGATATCGGCCGGGAACTGTACGGCTGCGATCTCTGCCGGCAGGGGGAGCTGTATCTGGAGTACGGCCGGGCGCCGCAGGAGATTCAAACGTCCAAAAGGATCGGCATCGATTACGCGGTGGTTTCCCGGGACGAGCCCTGGCGCTTTTTTGAAGCCGGCAGCGGCTTTGTCTCAAAGGCTGCGCCGGGCTTGCCAAAAAACCAGAAAATCCGAAAAATTGAGAATATTGACAAATAGATTGACGAAATAAGAAAGATGTTGTACACTTTAACGTGGTTGACCATGAAATACCGATGCGCCAAACGGGTGGCAAGCACGGCAAAAACGGAGGGTATTTAATGGGTGTCATATCGGAGGTAAAGTGCTCGCGCTGTGACCGGCGTTATTCCGGCTTTCGCGGCAGATGCCCGTATTGCGGCGCCCGGCGCAGCAAACGCGGCAAGCGGGCTGAAGATACGGAAAACGCAAAGGCGAAGCTGATTATCGGCGTCATCCTGCTGGTGGTGCTCATCGGCGCGACGATGGTGCTGATTTTCACCAACATACCGGAAAGCCCGTCCGACGCGGCGGAGACGCCCAGCGGCGGCGTCATCGATGAAGGGCCGCTCCTTCCGGACGATTCGGACATCGACGAGGTGACCAGCTCGGACAATCCTGACGACACAATAGAAGAAACGCCTTCGCCGTCTCCCAGCCCTGAAATCGTGATACAGGAAGTCCTGATCACCTACGGCGGCGAACCGAAGACAGACGTGACGCTGAAAGTCGGAGAGTCGCAGCCCTTCCGCTTTAAAACTGTTCCGGAAGTGGAATTGGAGGGCAAGAAGGCTACCTGGGAGAGCAGCGACGAGTCCGTCTTCATGGTGGTTGACGGCAGGGTAACCGGCGTTGGGGCCGGCCAGGCGACGCTTAAATGCACCGTAGACGGCGTCACCGGCGAATGCATTGTCCGCGTCAGAGCCGCGAGATAACACAAAAAATATAAAAAAACATAAAGGACTTGTCGCACGCGACAAGTCCTTTTAAACTGTCGACAAACCCTTCGGGCTTTGCCGACAAAAAGCTGCATGCAGGTCGCTTAAGCCGCTCCCTGCATGAGAGGTATTGCTTTTAATTTATGCAAATCCGCAGCCAAAATTACCGTTCAGGCAGAAATCTGCTACCATTCAGGCAAAAAACGGTTTTTTGGTGTTTTTTTTGCTATAATGAGTGGCCGGTGATCAAAATGTTGTGTAAATAATTGTATTGATATGGTAAAATAACGATAATAAATAAATAGCTGGAATTTGATGTTGGAAGATGGGGGTGATTGCGTGGAGAGAGGTTCAGTCCGTCGGTATCTGGCTGTCCAGGGGATAATCGCTGCGGCAATATCGGCGGCTTTAGCCATACTCAAGACCAGAAGCGAAATTAAAAGGCTGAAGGTCCGCGCCAGGACGGATGCCATGACTGGACTCATAAACCGCGACACCGCCATCGAAGAGATCACCGCCTTCCTTAAAAATGAAGGCCGGGAAAGAAGCCATGCGCTCATGGTGATCGACCTGGACAATTTCAAGGACGTCAACGACAGCTTCGGCCATTTTGAAGGGGACAAGGTGCTCCGGATACTGGCGGGCAAAATCCGGGCGGTTTTCCGCAGCGGCGACATCGTGGGCCGGCTCGGCGGCGACGAGTTTGTCGTGCTGATGAAAGACGCCGCCACCCATGGGGATATCCGGCGAAAGGCACAGGAGCTTTTAAATGCCCTGGAGTACATGACCAGCGGCGGCGATATCGCCGTGACGGTGACGGGCAGTATCGGCATCGCCGATTACAACGGCGACGGCAAGGCTTTTGACCTGTTATACAGGGAGGCCGACGAAGCGCTTTACAGGGCCAAGCACACCGGCAAGAACAGATACTGCTTTTATCAGGAGGACGCCCAGGGCGACCAGGGCGGCGGGGCCGGTTCGGTCCTGACGGTCACCAGCGCCGGCATTGAACTCAAGGCGCTCATAAACAATATTGACGGCGGCATCGCGCTGTTGGAGATCGGAGAGGAAATCCGCTCCATTTACCTCAGCAGCAGCTATGTCCGGATGATGCACTTAAGCTACGAGGGCATCAAACAGGCCGACAACAGAATTCTGACGTTTATTGATCCGGAGGACATGCCGGCGGTTGAGGCGATGCTGCGGGAGGGCGCCGTCACCGGGCGTCCCGCGGAGTCCGTTTTCCGGCGCAGGACCCGTTCCGGCGCCATCAAATGGCACCATATGCGCGCGGTGCGCATTGCCTACAAATACAGCGACAACCCGGTCATGATCGCCATCGTCACAGACGTGACAAACCTGAAGGAGACCGAGCTGAAATACGAGGCCCAGAAGAAGCAGCTGGAAACGGTATTGCGGGTCAGCCACGTGGTGACCTTCGAGGTGGACATCCCGAACCGGTCGCTGTATATTACCGAACCCACCCTGGCAAAATACGGCGTTGATACGCATGTTATTAAAAACATGCCGGGTTTTCTCATTGACAACAGCATCGTTCATCCCGACTCCGTGGACGAATGCCGGCGGATGTACGAGGAGATCTATGCCGGCGTCGAAGAGGGCAGCGCCATTATCCGGACCCTGACCAAGAGCGGCGGCTACATCACGGAGCGCTATACTTATTTTACGGTGAAAGACGATACCGGCAAGCCGGTCAAGGCTGTCGGCGTTATCGAGGGGATGGAGACAGACCACGAGAAAACCCTGCGGGTGGCGCAGCTGGAAAAGCAGTTCCGGCTGCATTCGGATACGATGCTGTCCGTTGTAAAGGTCAGTCTCTCCGGGGACACTTTTGAGCTGTTAAAAGCCGATCCGACCCGCGAAGCGTACGCCGAAAAATGCAAGAGCTATTCCGAGCTTCTCGATAATGTCCTTGAACATGTCGAGGACAGCGCCGACCGGGCGCATCTTAAGAAAACCTTCAGCCTGGAGAGCATGCATCGCAGCTATGAGAGCAATAAAATCCACCTGGACCACGAATTTCGCATCCGCGGCGACAGGTGGCGCTCCGTCAGCGCGGGCCTGTATAAAAACGAGCTGGACGGCGAGGTTTACGCTTTTATCCGCCTGCGGGACGTGACGCGCAAGCGGGCCCTTGAAAGGGAGACCGGCGTTGCGTTAAAGCGCGGCGAACCCAGCGTCTTTTATATGCCGGAAACCGTCCGCAGCCTCGGGGACGCCGTGATAAATCAGAGTCGCGGCAAGTCCCGGTGCGCCGTCGCGCTTTTGGTATTGACAAATTATGACAATATGCTGTATAAATATGGAAGAAACCTCGTGGACAAGCTCCTGCTGGGCTTCATCGGCAAAACCATGATGAAACTAAAGCCGGAGCACCTGTCAACCTATGACGGGCGGGGCGCCATTACCATTTTTATACCGGACGCGGAGCCGCCGACGGCGCCCGCGGCGCTGATGGAAAAATTACTGGCATTTTTCAGGGACCCGGCGTTTTTCCATTTCGGCGAGGAGGCGTACATGGAATTCAAAGCCGCCGTCGCCGTGTCCGACGAGATGACCCAGAGCTTTGACGCGCTGTACAAGGAAGCCGAAAGAGCGCTGCGAGCGGAGAAATGAGGAGGGCCGGCTGACCGTGCGGGTCGGGCTTATAACAGCAGCCGGGCCGTCAGCGAGGCGATGATAAAGCCGGTCAGGTCCGCGCACAGCGCCGCCGGAATGGCGTAGCGGGTCTTGCGGATGCCGGCCGCGCCGAAATAGACGGCGATGATATAAAATGTCGTCTCCGTTGAGCCCAGCATGACGGCGGCCGTCCGCCCCACAAGAGAGTCCGGGCCGTACTTATTGATAATCTCCGAGCCGACGGCCAGCGCGCCGCTGCCGCTGATGGGCCGGATAAAAATCAGCGACGCTGTTTCCGGCGGGATGCCCAGCAGGGAGAGCACGGGCGTGCACAGGGAGACCAGCGCGTCTAATGCCCCGGAGGCGCGCAGCATGTAAATGCCCGTCAAAAGCGCTATCAGCGCCGGCAGGATTTTCATGATGACGCGGAGGCCCTCCGCAGCGCCGTCCGTTAGCGCGGCAAACACGTCCACCCGGCGGCCCAGGGCATAAGCGGCCACCGTGCCGATGAGCACCGGCACAACCAGCGTACCCAGCGCCGTCATGTCAGCGTCTCCAAAGGCGGGCTAAGAGCCTGGCGGCGAGGATGCCTGCGGTTACAGAGGCCAGCGACGTTATCCAGACGGCGGGGAGGATATCAAAGGGCCTTGCCGCCCCGGCGGCGGCCCGCAGAGCCGCCACGGTGGCCGGTATGAGCTGGATTGACGCGGTGTTGAGCACCACAAGCATACATAAATCGTCGGTGGCAACGCCGCCGCGGGACTGCTTTGCCATCTCCGACGCGGCCTTGATGCCCAGCGGCGTGGCCGCATTCCCAAGTCCCAGCAGGTTGGCCGAAACATTCGCGGAGACAGCCTCCATGGCCGCCCTGTTATGCCTGCTCCCGGGGAACAGCACCGACAGGAGGGGCATGAAAAAAGCCTTCAGGCCGGCGGCGACGCCGCTGCGGCGCATGATTTCCATCACGCCCGTCCACAGGCAGGTGACGCCGCAGATGCTCAAGGCCAGATTCACCGCCGCGCCGGCACCCTCCAGCGCCGCCTTGCCCACCAGTTCCATACGGCCGGTTGCCAGCCCGAAGACAACGGATACCACTACCATTCCCGTCCATATCCAAGCCAGTGCCATGGTTTCACCTCATTTTTTTACAAAAAACCAGTTATTGTCAAAAATATCTAAAAATATGCCGGAAGCTTATGAGATTAATGATAAAATATACCAAGCTTTTGCACCCTTAAAACCTCGACAGCGATTGACAAATACGGACATATGTGGTATCGTAAATTGTACCATTTAGACAAAATGGGGGATAAAGGTGCGAAAATTCTATAGAAAGGAAGCGGAGCATGAAGTCAACAGGTATCGTTAGGAAGGTCGATGAGCTGGGACGAATTGTCTTACCGATCGAACTGCGCCGCACGTTGGACATTGCAGAAAAGGATTCACTTGAAATATATGTGGATGAGTCGGCAATAGTCCTGAAAAAATACGAGCCGGCTTGCATCTTCTGTAGCAACGTCAAAAACGTGACCAACTACAAAGGCAAAAATATCTGTGCGTCCTGCATGAAAGAGCTCAAAAAGAAAGCTTAAAACAGGTTAAGGATCAGGTTGAGGTTAAATAATTTGCCTCTGTCCGGGGGACAGAGGCACTTTTTTATTGGGAGAACAGGCTTTTTTAAGGGTTTTGCCGTTATTGCTGCTGGGACAGGGCCGCTTCGTACAGGCTGTTTTTTGGGATGCCGGTCTTGGCGGCGCTCTCCCGGACGGCGTCCTTTAAAGACTTGCCCTGGGCGCGCAGCTGCCGGACGGACGCCAGCGCGTCCTCCATGGACGGCGTTTCAGCCGCCTGAGAAGCGGCCCCCTCGATGACGAGGACAAATTCGCCCTTGGGGGCCGTTTCGGTGAAATGGGCCAGGGCGCCGCTGAGGGTGGTGCGCAGCGTTTCCTCGTGCAGCTTTGTCATTTCCCGGGAAATGGAAACGCGCCGGTCGCCCAGAACCTCCAGCATGTCCTTCAGGGTCTGGAGCAGCTTGTGGGGCGCTTCGTAAAATATCATCGTCCGCTTTTCCGTTTTGAGCTCTTCCAGATGCTCAAAGCGTCTTTTTTTTGCCGTGGAGAGAAAGCCCTCAAAGGTAAAGCGGCCGGTCGCAAGGCCCGACACCGCCAGCGCGGTGACGGCGGCGCACGGGCCGGGGACGGGATAGATGGGAATGCCGGCCTCGGCGCACAGGCGCACCAGGTCCTCGCCGGGGTCGCTGATGGCCGGCATGCCGGCGTCGGTGACAAGGGCGCAGGTTTCGCCCGCGAGGATACGGTCCCGGATCTTTTCGCCGCTGCCGGTCTTGTTGTGCTCGTAATAGCTGACCAGCGGCTTTTTAAGCTCCAGGTGGTTTAACAGCTTCATCGTGACGCGCGTGTCCTCCGCGGCGATAAAATCGGCCTCGGAGAGCGTCCGGGCCATGCGGCTGGAGATATCGCCCAGATTGCCGATGGGCGTTGCCACCAGATACAACACGCCGCTCATACGGCCACCTCCTGTTGTATGATTAGCTGGGACAAAGCCTCCCTTGTCAAAGGGGGAGGGGGTATGCGACCGCCTATTTCTGATGATAAATCCTTTTGACCTCTTCGGTATCCTGCCCGTCATCGGTAGCCAGTATCAGCGGCGGCTCGATTATCAGCGACGGGTTCCCGCCGCGGCGGCTTTCCAGAAGGATCAAATTCGGCGCGCTGCCCGCCTTATGCTGGACGAACCGGAGGCGTTTGGGTTCCAGGCCGTGGGCCCGGAGGGCGCAGATAACGTCGCACAGGCGCTCCGGCTTGTGGACCAGAGCGAAACGCCCGCCCCAGCGGGTCAGATAGGCCGCCGCCGCGCAGACGTCGCCGAGGGTGCAGGACTGCTCTTCCCGGGCCGTTGCCGCCGCGGGGCTTTCGGCGGACTTGCCGCTGCCGGCAGGGTAGTAGGGCGGGTTGGCGACAACCAGATCGTACGCGCCGGCCTGGAGAAAATCCCGGTGCCGCCGCAGATCGCCGTCTAAAACGCGGACCCTGTCCGCAACGCCCGACAACTGCGCGTTCTGCCGGGCGATATCGGCCCACGGGGCCTGCAGCTCCACGCCGTCAACGGTGAGGGCCGGGTTATTCCAGGCTAAAAGCATGGCGATGACGCCGGTCCCGCAGCCTAAATCGCACGCCCGCCTGTCCCGCGCCTGCCCGGAGGCGAAATCGGCCAGCAGCACCGCGTCCGTCCCGACGCGGAAGCCGCCGTGGCTGTGTATGAACTTCGGGCCCCCGGGCCATAATTCGTCCGTTGTCATGAACAGCTCCTTAAATGCCAAAACGCTGTCTTTCCGGAAAGCCGCGCCGGCCTTTGGGCAGTGTCGCGGCGTTTTCAAAAAGACAGCGTTTCCGATGCACGTTACTTACTGCTGGGAAATCGCCTGTACGGGGCAGACCTCGGCGCAGGAACCGCAATCAACGCACTTGGAAGCATCGATCACGTACTGGCTGTCGCCCTCGGAAATCGCCTCTACGGGACAGTTCGGCGCGCAGGCGCCGCAGGTAATGCACTCGCTGCTGATTTTGTATGCCATTGCTTGTAACCTCCATTTTATGTATATGCGCTGACAAAAGATGTACCCGGTACGGGTATTAGGCTTCGCCTCGGGCGAAGAAATCAAAAGTATTTTAACATGAATATGGGAAAAATCAATACAAAATTGGCCATACTAAGTATTGATTACAAGAAGAAGCAAAATTATTCTTCGATAATACCAAAACGCCGTCTCCCCCGGCGGAGCGTCCCGCCGGACCGGATAAGGACGCGCGTCAAAACCCGGGTTGATGCCGGGCTTGAGGAGGTTGTATCATGAAGCGCGGCGCCCCCGGCTGCTATGCCGGCGACTGCCCGGCCCTGGACGGCGGGCCGTCAAGCGTCCCCCATGAAAACCGGTGGAATCCGGCGGGGCAGACCGTAAAGTCAGAGGCGAAAAATAACGTGCCGACGGCGACAAACGCAGCAATGGAGAACAAAGCTGAGAACGGCGGAGGAAACGAAAGATAAATCGGAATAACGGCGGATAATGCCCTGAAAAACGCGGAATATCCTATTGCGCGTTGATTCAGATAGATGTAATATGAATTCAAAGGTCAAAGATAGTCAAAGTCAAAAACGAGGTGATATGAGATGGGCATGTGCGATCTGATCGCAGGGTTTATCAACAATGCGCTCAGAGACTCGGACGGCTGTGCCGAACTGCAGCGGTCGGAGCTGGCCAGCCGTTTTAAATGTGTGCCCAGCCAGATCAACTATGTGATCGCTACCAGGTTCTCGCCGGAGCACGGCTACATCGTTGAAAGCCGGCGGGGCGGCGGCGGTTTTATCCGTATAACGCGCGTGTCGACGGACCCGGAGCGGCTGCTCATGCATACGATTAACGCCATCGGAGACGAGATTGATCTGGCCTCGGTGTCGGCCATGACGGCAAATCTTGTACACAACGGCGTGATTAACGACAACACTGCAAAGCTGGTACTGGCGGCGGTTGGAAACGGCGCGTTAAAGCCGGTCCCCGCGTCAAAGCGCGATACGGTCCGGGCGAGTATTTATAAACAACTGCTGCTCAATATCATATAAATTTATCAGACAGTCATCGTGACGACAAGCAGAAAGGAGAAGCGCCATGAACTGTGAAAACTGCGGGAAGGGCGAAGTCAACTTCCATTATACGTCTAATATAAACGGCAATATTACCGAGAAGCACCTGTGCGCGGAATGCGCAAACAAGCTGGGATATGTCGGCAGGTTTGGCTTTATGGACAGACCCGCCATCGGACCCGAATCCTCTTTTGAGGAGATTTTTGCGGACCTGTTCGGCATGCGGCCGCCCCGCCGGATGCTCGGCAGCTACGGGATGGTTTTCCCGACCTTTGTCATCCCGACGGTCAGCCTGATTATGCCCGATGTGGCAGCCGCCCAGCAAGCCGGCGCCGCCCAGGCGGCTAGCCCCTCCATCGTGCCGCCGGACGTCAAGCCGGAGATTGACGAGACGGCGAAAAAGCGGCGCGAGATCAATATGCTGCGCGAGCAGATGAAAAAAGCCGCCGAGGCGGAGGACTTTGAAAAAGCCGCCGCCCTGCGTGACAGCATCCGCCGGCTTGAAAACGAACTGGGCTTATAAAACATGGGAAAATGGAAATAACTGTTTTGGTATAGACGATGTGGCCGGCAAAGTACCGGCCACATGCAGTACCATATGCAACGCGGTATGCGACCCATATCGCAGGGGAGGTATATGAATGCGATTTGAAGATAGATTTACCGAGCGGGCGAAAAATGTCCTGGACCTGGCGCACAGCGCCGCGGCCGAGCTGGGGCACGGCTACGTGGGCAGCGAGCATATCCTGCTGGCATTGACCCGTGAAAGCGGCGGCGTGGCCGCCAAGGTGCTGCGCGAGTCGGGGCTTGAAAGCCGGCTGATTCTTGATTTGATAGAGAAAAATATCGGGCGCGGCGGAGCGGGCGAGATACCGCCCCAGGGGCTCACGCCCCGCGCCAAGCGCGTCATTGAGTTGGCCGTCACCGAAGCCAACAGGCTCGGCCACAACTATATCGGCACCGAGCATCTGCTGATGGGCATCCTCCGGGAATACGACAGCATCGCGGCAAAGCTCATCATGTCCACAGGCGTGGACCTCAACCGCCTGTATACGGAAATTCTCAACGTTTTCGGCAGCAACGAGTACAAGCCGCGCCAGGCGGCCACGGTGGGCAAGACCAAGAAGACGGAGACGAAAACGCTCGACCAGTTCTCCCGGGACCTCACCGAAATGGCCAGAAGCGCGTCACTTGACCCCGTCATCGGCCGTGAAAAGGAGATCCAGCGCGTTATCCAGATTTTGTCCCGGCGCACAAAGAACAACCCTGTTTTGATCGGCGAGCCCGGCGTCGGCAAGACGGCCATCGCCGAGGGGCTTGCCCAGCGCATCGTGGCCGGCGACGTGCCGGAGATGATCAAGGACAAGCGGGTTGTCTCCCTGGATCTGTCCGGCATGGTGGCCGGCACGAAGTACCGGGGCGATTTTGAGGAGCGCATCAAGGCCGCCATGGAAGAGGTTGTCAAGGCCGGCGACGTGATTCTCTTTATCGACGAGATGCACACGATTATCGGCGCCGGCGCCGCCGAGGGCGCCATTGACGCGGCCAATATCATCAAGCCGTCCTTGGGGCGCGGCGAGATTCAGGTCATCGGCGCCACAACGCTCAACGAATACAGAAAGCACGTGGAGAAGGACGCCGCCCTGGAGCGGCGGTTCCAGCCCGTCATCGTCAACGAGCCGACCCAGGAGGAATCCATCCAGATTCTCAAGGGCCTGCGCGACAAGTATGAGGCGCACCACAAGCTGAAGATCACCGACGAGGCCATCGAGGCGGCCGTCAAGATGTCCAGCCGGTATATCAACGATCGGTATCTGCCCGACAAGGCCATCGACCTCATTGACGAGGCCTCCTCCCGGGTCCGGATGGAGAATCTGAAGCTCCCCGCGGACCTCAAGGAGCTGGAGGCCAGAAAAGAGGCCCTGGCCAATGAGAAGGAAGCGGCCGTTAAGAGCCAGGACTTTGAGCGGGCCGCCGCCCTGCGGGATAAGGAGCGCCTGGTTGACGCCGAAATCGAAAAGGCCCGCAAGAACTGGGAGAGCATCCGCTCGGGCGACCGCGGCAGCGTCGGCCCCGAGGACATCGCCGCCGTCGTCTCCGGCTGGACGGGCATCCCTGTGACCAGCATTACCCAGGACGAGAGCGAGCGGCTTTTGAAAATGGAGGAGATCCTGCACAAGCGCGTCGTCGGACAGGACGATGCGGTCGCGGCCGTCGCCAAGGCGCTGCGGCGCGGGCGCGTCGGCCTGAAGGACCCGAAGCGGCCCATCGGCTCCTTCCTGTTCCTCGGCCCCACGGGCGTGGGCAAGACGGAGCTATGCAAGGCGCTGGCGGAAGCCATGTTCGGCGATGAAAACGCCATGCTGCGGGTGGACATGTCCGAGTATATGGAAAAGCACACCGTTTCCAAGTTCATCGGCTCCCCGCCGGGCTATGTGGGCTACGACGAGGGCGGCCAGCTGACGGAAAAGGTCCGCCGCAAACCCTACTCGGTCATTCTGTTCGACGAGATCGAGAAGGCCCACGAGGATGTATTCAACATCATGCTCCAGATCATGGAGGACGGCATCCTGACGGACGCCCAGGGCAGACGGGTTGACTTTAAAAATACGATCATTGTCATGACGTCCAACGTGGGCGCCCGCAACATCACCGACAAACAGAAGAAGCTGGGCTTTGCCCTGAGCACCGAATCGGAAGAGACGACGAATTTTGAGACCATCAAGAGCGCCGTTATGGAGGAGCTCAAGCGCACCTTTAAGCCGGAGTTCCTCAACAGGGTGGATGAGATCATCGTCTTCCATCAGCTCAGCCGGGAGAGCATCCGGGAAATCAGCAGCAAGATGCTCGATACCGTCAAGGCCCGCATCGAGGCCATGGGCATCCATGTCACCGCCGACGACAAGGCGCTGGACCTGCTGGCCGAAAAAGGCTTCGATCCCGTTTACGGCGCGCGGCCGCTGCGGCGCGCCATCCAGAGCGCCGTGGAGGACGCCGCCGCCGAGAAGATACTCGACGGCAGCATCAAGGCCGGCGACAAAGTGACCATCACCGCCGTGGACGGCAAAATCGAGCTGGTTATCGATCCGCAGAACGCCGGGCAGAAGGTCCCCGCCACAGCTGGCGTATAACGAGAAAAATCATAACAAAGACTCATAAAAGCGTACCCTTGCTTGTACAAACAGGCAGGGGTACGATCTTTTTACGACTGATAAAACTATGAAAGCAAAAGGTGAGGCCTCCATACGAGAAACGGAAGGAGGTTTTGCTGTTGTCTTATCTGGCAGTTATATGTTATATTTTAGGAAATAAAGGAAATATCGTTTAAAATAATATCACAAAGCTATAGGGGACATAGCTGCGATTTGTGGTCTGTCTTACTTGAAAGGAGTTCGGAATGTGAAACGGCTGATTTACAGCAAATATGCGTTTTTGTTAGGCGGGGCCGCCGTAATATTTGGAATGATCTTACTTGTGGCAGAACTGTTTGCTTTACAGTTTTTTCATTATTATTTGTTTACTAATGCCATCAGCGATACGTTGCCGCATGAGTTTTTATCGAAACCTGCAATATTGATAGCATTTATCCTCACATTGGTGATGATTATTTCCGGATTGGCTGTTATCGTCGCGAATTTGCTATCTCCGAAAACAGTGAGCCAAAATCAAGAGTAATAATCAAGCATTTCTGTTGACGAAACGTCGCATGATACGTATAGTGGTATTTACATACAAAAAACAGCGGAGGAGCGATCTTATTGTCCTGGGCTGACGGCATGGCGGGATTCCGGCGACCTGAATCCAATAAAGCACTCAAGTTTTTCTTCATCCGGCTGCTGATGAAATTCGGCATGAAAAACCCCTATGAAAAGGAGAAAACGGCCCTGACGCCGGCCCTGCTGCGGGAAAAGGCGCTGGAGATGCGTTCCATCAGGAGCCAGCACGATTACTACGTGCGGAAAATGAATTACCTGGCCGAGGAGCTTCGGGGCCTGTGGACAAACGACATCCAGACGTCGTTTTTGGAGGAGCTTGAAAACATGCAAGCCAGCCTGGCCGACTACAGCAACCTCACCGACGAATACGCCGCCCTTCTGGATCTGGCCGCGCAGGAGCTTGAGACGAACAGCGTGGACGCGGACAGGGCCTCCGTCCTCACAGGCGGCGACGGGCCGGTTACCATTGTATTGTCCGACATCCCGTATTTAAAGCGGTCCCGGATTGACCTGAAGGCCTACGACCCGTATTTTGAAAGGACGCAGACGGGTGTTTCCGACGAGATTGTCGCCTCCCGAAAGAATGCGGAGTACCTGTATAACGTCTATGCCGACCATGTGGAGCTGGTCAAGTATATCGGGCTTAAACGGACGGTGGAGATCCCCGCCGAGCTGGACGGGCTGCCGGTGACCCATATCGGGCTGGACTGCTTTGCCATGGCCTGGCGCGTCCGTATTGTCAGCGTGACGATCCCCGAGCCGGTGACGACGATTTACCACGGCGCTTTCCGCGGCTGCTATACCATCCGGGAGGTCAAGCTGCCGAAAACCTTAAAATACATCGGCAACTACGCCTTTGCCTTCCTGTCGGAGCTGGCGGCAATTGACATCCCCCAGGGGGTTGTCTCCATGGGGATGGGCGCCTTCCGGGGCTGCACGGAGCTTCGGTCGGTGGCCGTCCCGGACAGCACGCTCCGCATCGGCAACGACTGCTTTTACGGCTGCAAGAACATCGAGCGCTTCGTTATCGGCAACGGCGTTGTCGATTTGGACGCCTGGGCGCTGCGCAGCTGCGACCACCTGTTTGACGTCACCATGGGCAACCAGATCATCAATATCGGTGAGAGCGCCTTTTATGACTGCATCATGCTTAACCGGCTGGATATCCCGGAAACGGTCGCCAACATCGGCGAGACGGCCTTTTACCACCGGCGCGGCATGACCCTGGGCGTCCACCCCGGCTCCGTGGCGGAGCGGTACGCGCAGGAAAACAAGCTCAAATACGAGCATATCCAATAACACAATGTCAGTAAAAAAATCACAGCCGCGAAGCAGCATTGTTCCGCGGCTGTTTTTGTTGCAGAAACTTTTTTACTTAAGCAGCGTCCTAATTGAAGAAAAAGGAAAAAATCCTTGTGTCCGGCAGCCTGGATGCTTCATATGGCAAAACGGAAAGGGCGGGGAGATATGACTGAAGATATTAAAGAGCCGGCCGGTTTGACGCAGGCCAACGGAATGCTCAAGGTGACGCTGGTCGGCCACCCGTGGCGGCGTTTTTTCGCCAGGATGCTGGACCACATGCTGTACGGGGTCGCCTGGTCGGCGCTGCTGGCGCTGTGCTTTCATATTAACCTGTCGAGCCGGAGAGGCATCCTTGACTTACTTGATACCGCCGTCGCGGCGCTTATGATGCTGATTCTGGAGCCTGCGCTGCTGCGTCTTTTCGGAACAACCCTTGGTAAGTGGATCTTCGGGCTCCGGCTTGAGGATGAAAACGGGAAACGTCCCAGCTACATGGCCGGCTTTGCTCGGACATTGCAGGTAATCGGTTCAGGACTCGGGTTTCATATCCCGATTTATAGGCTTGTCAGGCTGTGGAAAAGCTATAAGCAATGCAGCGACAATGAAGAGCTGCCCTGGGACGGGGAGCTGGTCTGCACCCTGCGCGACACGAAATGGTACCGGGGCGTTGCCGTTGCCGGCGCATATGCCGCGCTGCTCGGTGTTCTTGCCCTTGTAATGTTGGCCGCGCAGCTGCCGCCCAACCGCGGCCGGCTGACGATTGCAGAGTTTGCGGAAAATTATAACATGCTGGCTGCCTTTTACGAGCTTGAAGATGATAAATATTTAACCCCGGAAGGGAAATGGGCGGACAGGCAAACAGTTGACACGGCGCTGCGTATCGACCTTTTTAATACGCCACGGCCTGAATACGTCTTTACGGTTGAAGACGGATATTTGACAGGCATCCGCTATGAAATCAAGATCGACGGCGGCGATGAGCTCATCGGCATCGGCGACCGGGAGATGCTTTTAACCGCGCTCGCTTTTGCTTGCGCGGAGGATTCCATATTTTCAAGCAGCCGGAACGAAATAGTCAAAGCAATATCCGACAGCAAATTAAAGGATTTTACCATTAAAACAGACAACGCCGAAATTGCCTGTCAGGTATCGTATTCCGGCTATATATCATCCGAATCTTTAGGCGTCCTGATACCGGAGGAAGGTGCAAAAAAGCACTTTCATATGCTATTTTCAATCGAAAGGACTTCCGGCTGACGCCGTTCCCGCCGAACCTCAGCTCTTGTCGCCCGGCTTGGACAAGAGGGCGATCACATACCCGAAGAACACAGCCGCGCAGATACCGCCGGCGGCGGCCGTAAAGCCGCCGGTGAAGATGCCGAGGACGCCTTTTTCGTCCACGGCTTTTTTAACGCCCTCCGCCAGTAAATAGCCAAAGCCCGTCAGGGGCACGGTGGCGCCGGCCCCGGCCCACTCCGCCAGCGGCTTGTAAAGGCCCACGGCCCCGAGAATGACGCCGGCCACCACATAGGATGTGAGTATCCGCGCCGGCGTCAGCTTCGTCTTGTCGATGAGAATCTGGCCGATCAGGCACAGCGCGCCGCCCACGGCGAAGGCTTTAAGATACATCAAAAAGATATCCATACGCTCCTCCAGTCGGGAATACTACTTTGTGGTTGACAGGGATACGGCGCAGCAGATGCAGGGGATGGATTCGCCCTGCTGCGTGGAAACGGTGGACAAAAGCGCGCCGGTTGCGGCAAACAGCAGCTTTTTCCACCGGCCGGCGCGCATGCCGTTGAGCAAATGGCCGGCCAGGACGCTGGCCGAGCAGCCGCACCCGGAAGCGCCGGCGTGAACGTCCTGCTCCTCCCGGGCGTAGATCATCAGGCCGCAGTCGTTATAATAGGGCGCCAGGTCAATCCCGTCGTTTTTGAAAAAATCCAGCAGGATGGACGAGCCCACAGCGCCCAGGTCGCCCGTGACGATCAGGTCGTAGTCGGAGGGCTTCAAGGCCAGGTCGTTAAAATGGGCGGATAACGTGCTGTAGGCGGCGGGAGCCATCGCCGCGCCCATGTTGTTGGCGTCCTTGATGCCCTGATCCACGATCTGGCCGCAGGTAATATGCTTGACGTACGGCCCGGGGCCGTCGCTCGTCAAAATCAGCGCGCCGGCCGCCGTGGCCGTCCACTGGGCCGTCGGCGTGCGCTGCCCGCCGTACTCCAGCGGCGTGCGGAACTGCCGTTCGGCCGTACAGTAATGGGACGAGGTAACAGCCGCCGTGCAGTCGGCAAAGCCGCCGTCGATCATCAGGGCGGCCAGGGCCAGGCTTTCCGCCATGGTCGAGCAAGCGCCGTACAGACCGAAAAACGGGATGCCCATATCGCGCATGCCGAAGGCCGAGCCGATACACTGGTTTAAAAGGTCGCCGGCAAAGATGAACTCAACGACCGTCTGGGGCAGGTTGGCCTTTTCCAGCGCCTTTTGAAACGCCATTTTCTGCATGGTGCTCTCGGCCTTTTCCCAGGTCTTTTCGCCGAAATAGGAATCCTCGCTGATATAGTCAAAGCTGTCGCGCAGCGGGCCCTCGCCCTCTTTCTTGCCGACGATGCACGCGCCGGCGGCTATGGAAGGCGGGTTCGGCAGGCTGACGCTCTGCTTGCCGACATGCTTGGTACTCATATCACAACATCACCTCTGTTTGATGTGCTCTCTGTGATAGGATGAATCTTTTTGCTTTTTTTATGTTTCCTTTTCGGCGTTATTGTCCGTTGGACCGGATTGTGTTATACTGGCGCTAAAATCTGGAAGCGTCACATTGGAGGATTTTATGAGAGTTTTACTGACGGGCGGCGCGGGGTATATCGGCTCCCATACCGCGGTTGCGCTGCTGGAAGCGGGGTACGACGTCGTCATCGCCGACAGTCTGGAAACCGGCCATAAAAAGGCCGTGCCGCCCGGGGCGGCGCTTTACGTCGGGGATATACGGGACGGTGATTTTCTGGACACGGTATTTTCCGGCGGGGCGATTGACGCGGTGGTGCATTTTGCCGCCTATTCCCTTGTCCCCGAGAGCATGACCGACCCGCTGAAGTATTACGACAATAACGTGGGCGGGACGCGGTCGCTGCTGTCGGTCATGAAGAAGTACGGCGTTACGAAAATCGTCTTTTCCTCCACGGCTTCCGTTTACGGCGAGCCCCGGCGCCTGCCGATTGAGGAGACCGACCCCACAAACCCCACCAACGCCTACGGCGCGACGAAGCTTGCCATGGAGCAGATGCTCCGCTGGTCGGATGTGGCCTACGGCGTTAAATCCGTCGCCCTGCGCTATTTTAACGCCTGCGGCGCCATTGAAGACGGGCGCATCGGCGAAGACCACAAGCCGGAAACCCACCTGATCCCGATCGTCCTCCAGACGGCCCGCGGCCAGCGGCCGCACCTGAGCCTTTACGGCAGGGATTATGACACCAGAGACGGCACCTGTGTACGCGATTATGTGCACGTGTGCGACCTGGCGGACGCCCACGTCCTGGCCGTCAAGTACCTGGCCGGCGGCGGGGAGAGCGAGGTCATCAATCTGGGCAACGGCGTCGGCTTTACAAACTTAGAAATTATCAAAGCCGCCGAAGCGGTCGTCGGCCATGGGATACCGGTGGTCGACGCGCCCCGGCGCGCCGGCGACCCGGCGGCGCTCGTCGCCTCCGGCCAAAAGGCCAAAAGGCTCCTGGGCTGGTCGCCCCGCTACACCGATATTGCCGCCATCATCGAAACGGCGTGGCGGTGGCACAGGGCCCACCCCAACGGATTTGAAGACTGAAGGGAATGATTATATGGAACAAACGCGCTCAATTAAAGAGGACATCCGCAAAATATTCCTGCGCCTGGGGGCAACCGTCTGCGGCGTGGCTAATATCGACCGGTTTCATGACGCGCCGGCCGGCTTTGGCCCGGTGGATATCTTCCCGGCCTGCCGGTCGGTGATCGTCTTCGGCCTCGCCGTCCC
>JAJUHI010000023.1 GCA_029267955.1 Sporobacter termitidis
CGCCTCCTCCGGCAGCACGCCCTCCCGCAGGTCGCCCACGTCCACCATGAGCAGCACATCGTGGTGGATGCCCCTGGCCGCCGCCCTGTCCGAGAGCGCTTTGATAACCTCGTATTCGGAGTTGACGGTGCAGTCCACATACTGGATTGTCTGGTCAACCGAGCTCAGCCGGGGTATCCGCAGCAGCGTGATGTACTGCGAAAAATGCCGCTTGCGCAGCTCTATGATATTTTCAAGACGCGAATCCGCCAGCTTCTTGACACCCCCGCGTTTCATGGCGCTGACAATGCGGGGCAGGGCCGAAAAGCCCTTCGTCACCCCCAGCACCTCGATGCCGGCCCGGGCGCACTTATCCACAATCCTCCTGGTATTCTCCTCTATCTTCCCAAGGTTTACTTCCAGATAACTCATGCTGCCGCCTTTCCATTTATCCGATATATCGCTTCAAAGGTTTACTCAGAATCAGGCGTTCATACCCGCCGTACATCGTTTTTTGGCCAACCTCAGAAAACCCGCTGTTTTTGAGGTTGTTGAGACTGACCGTGTTGTCGGGAGATACCGTCGCCAGTGCCTCCGCGGCGCCCCCGCTCCAGGCCAGCCTGTCCTTGAGCCGGATGAAAATCCGCTGGAGCCCGTATCCGCTGTACTTCGGGTCCACAAAGGTCGTGTCATAGGTCGCGCATATTTTAAGCTTCTCCCGGTCGTAATCCAAATGCAGCCCCAGATTCCTCGGGCTGTCCGGGTTCGTGATCATCAGGGTAAAGCCCACCAGGATATTGCCGTGGTAAGCCCCGATGCACACATCCTCCCTCAGCGAATCGGCCAACTCCTGCTCCGTTGTCATAACAAAGGTGTTCTTATCGCTGATGTGATCGTACACACGCTTTTGAAGCTCAAGGATTTCGTCCATATCATCTTGTTTACATAATTTTATCAGCAGCTTCAGCGCCGGCTTGCTGTCGTGCTCTATCACAAATTTTGAACCGGCATTCAATATATCAAACAAGCCTTTATGCAAGCCTTTTTGGCTTCCGCTGCAATATACCGGCGCACTGCGGTCTTCTTCATGCCTGTTTTCCATAAATGCCTCCTGTTCTGCCTCAATGCGTCCGGAACAGCCTGTCCATCGCAATATCCGCCAAGATTAATACAGGGCGAGCTGCCCATAACGGACTTCTCACCCATAAAGCAGTTTTTTTATATTCATAATTGTAGCATGTGGGAAAAGGAGAGTCAATTACCATACTATTACAGGAGTATTAAGTTTGTTTTAAATTTCTGTTCATCGTCAAAACGGGCCGGTCCGCGGCCCCATTGGCGTATTCTGCGCCGGCCGGATCGTTTTATACCGCCGTTCTGAACCCGGCGGTTTTGTCATATGAATTACCAAAAAGCGCCGTTATCACGGCGGCAATTGACGTCGGGAGGAGACGATCATGGACGAGATTTTGAGCGGCTATACGTATGACGAGCTGGTCCGGGAGCTTGAACGGGGTCATTATTGGTATTATAACGGCAGCTTTTGCTCGGATGAGGAACGGGACGCAATTTTGATGGAAAACCCGGATGAGGATTTGTCCGACAGGTTCATCAGCGTTGAAAACGCCGTCTACTTCCGTGAAGTCAATCAAATCGACGATGAATAGCGAAAAGCCCGCGGCGACATGCCTGCGGGCTTTTTAAATAGTCTTCCCGACTGGAAATTGAAAATTGCTATATACTATATTAAGTTAGAGTTAGAAAGCGATAACTTATTAAACGGAAAGAGGCGCGCTTCATGAAAATAACGATCTTATATTTCAGCCAGTCAGGAAATACGGAAAGGGCCGCAGAGATGATTAAGGAAGGCGCCGAGAGCGCCGGAGACGTTGAGGTCCGCCTGATGAACCTCGCCGCCGGGGACGGCGCGGTAGACGGGGATTTTCTCTCCGAGAGCGCCGCGGTGATCGTCGGCACGCCCACCTACATGGCCAACATGGCCTGGCAGCTGAAAAAATGGCTTGATACGGATAAAACCCGCCTGGCGGGTAAGCTAGGCGCCGCCTTCGCCACCGCAAATTTCGCCCACGGCGGCCCGGACATTGCCGTTTTAGGCATACTTCAGCACCTGCTCGTCAAGGGTATGCTGATCTACTCCTCCGGTACGGGCTGCGGTAAGCCCATTATCCATCTGGGGCCGGTGGCCATCGCCGGCGAGCTCGATAAGAGCCGCGACCTGTTTGTGCTGTTCGGTAAAAGGATTGCGGAAAAGGCGTTGGAGCTTTTCGGTTAAGCGCCGGTCCATAAGCACAAAACGCAGATACCCGGAACGCGGGGCGCGGGGTTGTCCCCTGCCGCGTTCCGGGTATTTTTCGTTTATTTATCTTCGCTCCTGCGGGCACGCATCCGGCTCTATAGTACGGCGCCCGCCGCCATTGGGCCCTGACGCTGCGCTTTGCGCGCTTAATGATTGCCGAGGCCCATGGGGGCCTCCCGGAAAAGGCGGGCGTCCATCGTCTTGAGCTCGGGGCTGATGATGGGCTTAAAGGCCATTTTGTCCAGCACGTCCTTTTGAAGGTCGACGCCCGGCGCAAGCTCCGTGAGGACGAGGCCCTCGGGCGTTAAGCGGAATACCGCCCGCTCGGTGATGTACATGACCTGCTGCCCGTTTTTGACGGCGTACTCCCCCGAGAAGGTGATCTGCTGGACTTCCTTCACGAACTTGATGCCACTGCCGTCCCGGACGATACAAAGTCCGTTGTCCGTAATCCGGATATCCGTTTCTCCGGCCGTAAAATTACCGGTGAAAAAAACCTGCTTCGTGTTCTGGGAGATATCGATAAAGCCGCCCGGCCCGTTGCAGAGGCCGGCAAACTTGGAAACGTTGACGTTGCCTTTTTCATCGATTTCCGCAACGCCCAGAAAGGCCATGTCCAGCATGCCGCCGTTATACATGTCCATGGTGTCCGCTTGGGTAAAGATGGCTTCGGGGTTGGCGGCTGCGGGGAACTCGTCCCCATCCTGAACGATGCCGCCCATGGAGCCGCCTTCCACCGACATGGTGATCTCCTTATCCAGCCCCTCTTCCGCCGCCACAATACTAATGCCGGAGGGGATGCCCACGCCCATGTTGATGATCACGCCGGGCCGCAGCTCCATGGCGGCGCGGCGCGCGATGACCTTTCTAAGGCTCATTTCCAGCGGCTCCACCGCATTGGTCAAAACCTTTATTTCGCCCGTCAGCTCGGGGCGATAGATCGGGCTGGCGTTGCGCTGCCGGTGGTTGCCGGGATTCTGCGCCTTGACCACATAGTCAACCAGCCTGCCGTGGATACGGACATTTCTGGGGTGGAGCGTACCCCGCCGGACGATCTCCTCCACCTGGGCGATAACGACGCCGCCGCTGTTGTGTACCGCCACGGCCATTTCCAGTTCAGGACCGATGATCGCTTCATGGTCCATGGAGAGGTTGCCGTCCTCGTCGGCATAGGTGGCCCGAATAAAGCAGACATCCGGCTTGAAGCTTTTATAAAACAGGTATTCCCTGCCGCCGACCTCCATCAGCTCGACAACGGAGCCTTTTTCCCGCGCTTTTTCGTTGACGGCGCAGCCTTCCTGCCGCGGGTCGCAGAAGGTGCCGAGGCCCACCTCCGTGATAAGGCCCGGCCGTCCGCCGGCAATGGCGCGCAGCAGGCTCGTCATAACGCCCAGCGGGAGAAGATAGCAGGCAATTTCATTCTCGCTGACCTTTTTCATGATGGCCCTGGCGTCTTTTAACAGTGCCGCCATGACCGTACCGATGAGGCCCTCGGCCCGCAGCCTGTTAAGGCCGATATTCAGGCCCCTTAAGGGCTCGGTGCTTTCGGTCTTGTCGCCGGTCGTGATCCCGCCGGCGACCGTTAAGTTCTTTGGATGACCTGTTTTATTGTAACGCATCTCCAGCCCCTCCAGCAGCTCTTCCGGGCTGGCGTACGGACCGAGGCCGCCGATAAGCAGCGTCATATTATCCTGCACGACACCGGCTGCTTCCTCGGATGTGACAAACTTGGGCATAATAACCTCCATTCCGTCGCGAAGCGGCGGTAATTATCCTTTGTAAAATTTACCCCGCCGCGGAGCGGCGGTATGGTCCCTGTTCCCGAACAAAAAGATACTTCATGGGACGGATCGCCCCAAGCAGTATCTTTTCGGTCGCTATGTCAATTATACAGGAACAGGGTTTATTTTACCACTGTCTTGTGTGATGAAGACTGCGGCTTTATGAGCCGAACACGACCAGCAGGAAGCCCGCCGCCACAGCCGAGCCGATCACGCCTGCGACGTTCGGACCCATGGCGTGCATCAGCAGGAAGTTGCGGGGATTGGCCCTCTGGCCTTCCTTCTGGGAAACCCGGGCCGCCATGGGCACGGCGGAAACGCCGGCGGAGCCGATCAGCGGGTTGACCTTGCCGCCGGTAACAAGGTACATGAGCTTGCCCAACAGCACGCCGCCGACGGTGGAAAATCCGAAAGCAAAGAGGCCCAGGGCGATAATCTTCAGCGTGTCCACCTGCAGGAAGGTTTCAGCGTTGGCAGTCGCGCCGACGGTGACGCCCAGGAAAATCGTGACGATATTGATGAGCTCGTTCTGGGCGGTTTTGGAGATGCGGTCCACAACGCCCGATTCCTTAAACAGATTGCCCAGCATCAGCATACCGATCAGCGGCGCGACCGACGGCAGCAGCAGGATCGTCACAATGGTGACAACGATGGGGAACAGGATCTTCTCCAGCTTGGAAACCTCGCGCAGCTGGGT
This sequence comes from Sporobacter termitidis, assembly GCA_029267955.1. Lineage (GTDB taxonomy): Bacteria > Bacillota > Clostridia > Oscillospirales > Oscillospiraceae > Sporobacter > Sporobacter termitidis_A. The sequence goes on from JAJUHI010000023.1 coordinate 4,775, forward strand.
CATCTCGGCCTCCCGCTCCTTTTTTGTCGTCAGCGCCCGCATGATGGGCGGCTGAATCAGCGGGATGAGCGCCATGTAGGAATAGGCCGCGATGGCGATGGCGGGTAAAATTTCCGGCTTGAGTTTTGTGGTCAGGTAGATGGCGGTGGGTCCGTCGGCGCCGCCGATGATGCCGATGGAGGCGGCCGCCTGCGGGTCAAAACCCAGGGCGATCGCCAGAGTAAAGGCGCAGTAAATGCCCAGCTGGGCCGCGGCGCCCAGCAGCAGGCTGGAGGGCCGGGCAATCAGGGGCCCGAAGTCCGTCATGGCGCCGATGCCCAGGAAGATGAGCGAGGGGTAAATCCCCAGCTTGACGCCCTGGTAAAGGTAGTATAAAAGGCCGCCCACCTGCTCCAGTTTACCATTCTCATTATAAACCGGCTCGGCCATTAAGCCCGAAATCGGCAGGTTGGCCAGCAGCATGCCGAAGGCGATGGGCAGAAGCAGCAGCGGCTCAAACTTTTTCACAATAGCCAGATAAATGAGCACGCAGGATATAAAAATCATAAACAGATGTCCGAGATCCAGTTGTGGAAATCCCGAATCGTTCCACAGCTTTACGAGAGTATCAACAAAATTCATATCTTCCCTGTCCCCCCATTACTGTAACTCTATCAGGGGCGCTCCCGTGTCGACGGCCGCACCTTTTGATGTCAGAACGCTCTTAACCGTGCCGTCCCTGGGCGCCACGATTTCATTTTCCATCTTCATTGCCTCCAGCAGCAGCAGGATCTCGCCGCGCTTGACCGCCGCGCCGGGGGTTGTCTTGATATCCATCACCGTACCGGCGACCGGCGCGGTGATCAGTTCGCCGCCCGATTTCGCCGCGGGCGCGGGGGCGGCCGGCGCCGCCGCGGGCGCTGGCGATACAGGCTTTGGGGCCGCAGGTTTTGACGCGGGAGCCGGGCGCGGGGTTTCCGCCGTTTCACGGGCCGGCACGCCGGTTACCTCTTCCACCTCAACCTCATAGGTTTTGGCGTTGACGGTCAACGCCAGTTTGTTCGCCGAAATGACGGAACGCCCGAAACCGGCGCTCCCTCTGTCGGTCAGGGCTGGTGCCGGCTGCGCGGGCGCGGCCGCCGGGGAAATGACCGCTTCAGCGGGCGGCGGGGCCGGCGCTTCCGCCGGCGCGGCAGGCGCGTCTCCAACGGCGGTTTTGGCGGGTTTTTTCTGTAGGCTGCCGGTCAGGGCCGATTGAAGCCGGAGAAGCAGAATCAGGCCAATCAGCGCGACGAAAACGACGCCCATGCCAAACACGCCGACAAACAAGCTTTCCAAAACGGTTAGTTCAGTCATCTCTCCACACTCTCTCTATCTCAATTTTTATTGCTTGCGAAAAAATCAAATTAAGATGAAGGGAGACTGCAAAAGCAGTCCCCTCTTTGGAACGCATTTCCGATTTTTTATATTATATCAGTATCTTTTTTAATTATCAATATTGTCGGATATCAATAATTTTTGCTGTCAAGACCCATCAAACCCTCTTTGAAAAGGCGCGGGTCCATCGTCTTTAAATCGCGGCTGACAATGGGCGCAAACGCCATCTTGTCCAGGATGTGTTTTTGAAGGTCGACGCCCGGCGCGATCTCGGTCAGGACGAGCCCCTCGGGCGTTAATACAAATACCGCCCGCTCGGTGATGTACATGATCTCCTGTCCGTTTTTAATGGCATATTCGCCGGAGAAGGTAATCTGCTGAACCGCCTTGACAAACTTGATGTTGTCGCCGTCCTTGTTGATCTTCAGGCCGCCGTCCGTGAGCTGGATATCACAGTCGCCGGCGGTGAAGTTCCCCATGAAGACGACCTTTTTTGTGTTCTGGGAGATGTCGATGAAGCCGCCCGGGCCGTTGCTGCGGCCGGCAAACTTGGAGGTGTTCACATTGCCCTTCTCGTCGACTTCGGCAAGGCCCAGGAAGGTCATATCCAGGATACCGCCGTTGATCATGTCGATCATGTCGGTCTGGGTGACAATGCAGTCCGGATTCGCCGTGCCCGGAAAGGCCTGTCCCTCCTGGACCACGCCGCCGATGGCGCCGGCCTCCACGGACATTGTCATGCCCTTCCCAAGGCCCTCCTCGGCGGCCACGCTGCCGATACCGGCGGGGAGCCCGACGCCGAGATTGATCATGATATCCGGCTTGAGCTCCATGGCGCCCCGGCGGGCGATGACCTTGCGCACGCTCATTTTCATCGCCGTCACGGCCGCGTCCAGGGTCTTGATATCGCCCGTCAGCTCGGGGCGGTATTTGATGGGGCAGTTCACGTTTTGCCGGTTGTGCTCGGGATTGCGCGCTTTGACGACAAAGTCCACAATCTTGCCGGGGACCCGGACCGTCTTGGCGTGGATGGTGCCGCGCCGGACGATCTCCTCCACCTGGGCGATGACGATGCCGCCGTTGTTGTGGGTCCCCACGGCAATTTCCAGCTCGGGGCCCATGACCGCCTCGTGGGACATGGAGAGATTGCCGTCCTCATCGGCATAAGTGGCGCGGATAAAGCAGACGTCGGGCTTGAAGGACTTGTAAAACAGGTACTCCTCGCCGCCGATCGTCATCAGCTGCACCGCCGGCTCCATCGCCCGCGCCTTTTCGTTGACGGCGCAGCCCTCATGCCGCGGGTCGCAGTACGTCCCCAGGCCGACCTTTGTGATGAGGCCCGGCCGGCCGCCCGCCGTGGCCCGGAAGAGATTCATCACGACCCCCATCGGGTAAATGAAACCGGCGATCTCGTTGTTCCCCACAGCCTTTGAGATGGCCCTGGCGTCATTGAGAAGGCCCACCCGCACCGTGCCGATGAGGCCCTTGGCGCGCAACCTGTTCAGGCCGACGTTGAGCCCCTTCAGGGGCTCCGTGCTCTCGGTCTTGTCGCCCGGCGTGATGCCGCAGATGGCTGTGATGTTTTTCGGATGTCCGGTCCGCTCGTACCTTTCCGCGAGGCCCTCCAGGAGCTCTTCCGGCGTGCTGTAGGTGCTGAAACCTCCGACAATCAATGTGGCGTTGTCCGCAATATGGCTGACTGCTTCTTCTGATGTGACAAATTTCGGCATGACTGATACTCCTATAAGCTTGTGATGGACAGTCTCAGTAATATTGCCCAATTCATATCTTTTTTTCGGGACATTTTTATTTTAATTGAACGGATACCAATTTACCACAACGGGTTGTTAATGGGTCTATAAAAAATTCATATCGGCGCGGCAGGGCACGGTGCATACCGCCCCGTCTTAAACCGAAAGCCGCCGGGTTACGGCGGCTATGCAATAATCATTTATGCGTTGAAGAAAATCAGGCTGATGTAGACGACAACGTCGTTTCCGCAGTCCATTGTGACGCCCAGGCGGCTGGCCGTCTCCATGATCAGTATGCCGTGGCTTTCAATCGTGGACAGGCGCTCTTCCGGGTGGCGGCAGGGCGCGTCCGGGTAGGTACAGGTATCGCAGAGCATGCAGCCGGTGGAGAGGGCCAGCACCTTGCCGAAGTTTTTTTCAAATTGGGCTTTAATCTCCCGCGTCATCCGTTCATGGTCCCGCCGGGCTTCAAGACAGGCGTCAAAATTCATCACGTCCGGCACCTGGGCCACGCTGGTGAATAAAAACACATGGGAAAAGGCCCTGCAGGCCGCGATGCAGCCGTCCACTGGCCGTATCGCCGGCGGACAGGCCCAACTCTTGCCGTAATGGGTACAGTCCTCCCGGCAGATAACGCGCACCTTATCGGAAAATACTAGCTCCTCCGGCGTCAAAAAGTGAAACTCGCAGACCGGATAATCGTAAATAAAGCCCTCGACGATCTGCTTAAAATCAGGTTGTTCGCTCATGTATGCCGCTCCAGATAATTTTATTATTGTGACAAATCCTCAGCCGAAGCCCCGGACCGCCTCAATGCTCCTGCCGCAAGACCGATGCGCCCGCGGCTTGATTCACCTATATTATCATAAGACAGTGCTTTTTCATAGCGCCGGTGGCGGCAGGGGGCATACAAAAACGCAAAGCCCGGCACCCCCTCACAGGATACCGGGCCGACAAGCTGCCTTTATACCTTTTAATATAATTTATACGGCCACATTGCCGCCGCTGACGGCCGCGCTGTGCCGGAGGCTCCTGTATTCCCTTCTGCGGTTTTCCTGCAGCAAATAGTTGAGCCTTGACATCACGGCCTGGAACTTTTTATCGGTCAGGATGGTTTTTAGCTGCTTTTTCCAGTGGACGTCCTGTATTCTCTGAAAGCTCTCCCGGGTCACAATATTTCTGTAGTATCCTATCAGCCCCATTGAAAAGGGCAAGAGCCGTTCCAGTCTGTTCCGCTTGCGGATCGAGCAGACGGCAGCCTTCAGATTATCGTCCAGCAGCCCCCAAAAGGCGTTGTATTCCGCCGAATAGGACAGCGCGTACAAGTGCAGATCCTCCCAGACGGAGACGGATTGAAGGACGAGGTTGGCGACGGCTTCATACAGTTTGCTTTCCGACATCACGACCACACACTTTAATAGTTTCTATACTTTGAATATAACTTCAAATATTAAAAATGTCCAGACTTTTTTACTAAATATCGTGAAAATTTTCGAATTTTATCAAAATGTAGTATAAATTCGGGCCTTTCGGCGGGGCGCTTCGCCCGGAGCGCCCCCACGGACCCCCGCCGCGCCCGGCGGACGCCACCCGTTCCCGATTTTAATTTTGAATTTTTGTTCAAAATATATTCGGCACCGATTTTACAATCCGGGATCGGTTGCCGTCCTGCGGGGGGCGCCATGCGGTATTGCCGGCGTGCGCCGGACATTGATTGTGGATAACGGGTGTGGTAAGATACTTTCATAAAAAATACCATTGTGAAAGGATGACCGCCATGGCCGTTGTCAAAATGCTGCCCCCGGACCCGAACAAGCCGATGGAATTGCCGTCTATGGACGTTGACGGCATCCGCCGGAAGTTTTTAGACATCTCCTACACCCCAGTAAAGCCCCACCCGATGCGAAAACTGGACCTTTACCTGCCCGACGAGGGCGACGGTCCGTTTCCGACGATCATTTTCCTGCACGGCGGCGCGTTTGTGGCCGGCCACAAGCGCGACATGCAGGCCTTGGGCGCGATGGAAGCCCTGACGGAAGGTTATGCCGTGGCCTGCGTGGAGCAAAGGCTGGCCACCATGGATATGACCGGCAAGGTCAATCCCGAGGGCCTGTTCCCCTATCCGCTCTTTGATTTTAAAGCGGCCATCCGGTTCCTCCGGGCCAACGCGAAGGAATACCGGCTGGACCCGGACCGGTTCGTCACGTGGGGCACCTCGGCGGGCGGCTACCATGCGGCAATGGCCGCGCTGACGGCGGATATACCCGCCATGGACGATCTTACCCTGGGTTACCCGGATGTCAGCGGCCGGGTCCAGGCCTTTGTCGACTGGTACGGCGTGGGCGATCTGGCGCTTCAGTCGGACTTCACCGACAAGCAGCCGCCCATGACAATGCCGGACGGCACCCAGCTCCCCAACCTCAACTTCGCCGATATCTTCCTGGGCGTGAAGGCAACAGAACATCCGAATCTGGCGTACTTTGCAAATCCCGAAACCTGGGTGACAAAAGACGCGCCGCCGGCCCTCATTCAGGTGGGCAGCGGCGACGCGGTGGTCCCGCCCGCCTGCTCGATCAATCTGGCCAACCGCATCGCGGCGGTCTGCGGCCCGGAGCGGGTGACCTTGGACGTCTTTGAGGGCTACGCCCACGGCGACATGCGCATGAACGAGCCGGAAAACTTGTCCCGCGTGTTCTCCTGGCTCCGTGAAAAGCTGAAATAACGGGCCTATGTAGGCCGGAACTTATTTAGGGAGGTTACATATCACATGGAAGCGTCAATTGATATCGGCAGAGTGCACCCCGAGCTCCGGGACATGCTGAAGACGATGCCCGGCGGCAATTTTACCCGGGAAGGCCTCAAAGCCCTCCGGGACATGATGAACCAGATGCCTCTGGGCGGCGCTGCACCCCAGGACCCGTCAATTTCCGTCACCAACAGGATGATCCCCGGCCCTCCGGGTGATCCGGAGGTGCGCGTGCGCGTCTACGCGCCGGCAGATAAGGCTGCCGACCGGCCGGGTATCCTTTACATACACGGCGGCGGCTATATCGTCGGGACGCCGGAAACGACCGACTTCAGCTGCATCCACATGGTGCAGGAGATCGGCTGCGTGGTCGTGTCGGTGGACTACCGGCTGGCGCCGGAAACGCCCTACCCCGGCCCCCTGGAGGACTGCTACGCCGCCTTAAAGTGGTTTGCTGAAAACGCCGCCGAGCTGGGCGTTGACAAAAGCCGGATCGCCGTTGCCGGCGGCAGCGCCGGCGGCGGGCTGACCGCCGCGCTGTGCCTGCTGGCCAGAGATAGAAAAGGCCCCGCCATCGTCTTCCAGGCGCCCTTGTACCCAATGATCGACGACCGGAATATTACCCCCTCCAGCCACGAGTTCCTGGACAGCCGGTTCTGGAACAGGGCGAAGAATGAATTCGGCTGGGAAGCTTATCTGGGCCCGTTATATAAGAGAGAAAACGTGCCCTATTATGCCGCGCCGGCCCGGGCCGCGGACTTGTCCGGTCTGCCGCCGGTGTACACCTGCGTGGGCGAGCTGGACCTCTTCCGGGACGAGACCATCGAATACTGCACGCGGCTGATGCAGGCCAGCGTCTCCGTGGAGCTGCACGTTTATCCCGGCTGCTATCACGGCTTTGACATGTACCTCCATACGGAGGTCGGCCGCCGGGCGGAGCAGGAAATTGTCCAGGCCCTCAAGCGGGCGCTCGTTAAGTAGAAGGCCGCGTCTGCACCCTTGAGCGGGTGGCGGCCGCGTCCAGCATTTCTTTTAAGGCGGACGTGCGGATGGGCTTTTGCGCGTACATGTCAAAGTACTGCTCAATGTCGCCCGGCCGCCACACATCGGATGCAACCGTCATCGCAACCAGATAAACGTCACGAAGCCCCGCTTGCTCCCTAATCTGCCGGGCCACCTCAAGCCCGGTCTGGTCGGGCAGGGACAGCTCGCAAAAGACGGCGTCGGGTCTTATCCGGCGCGCTGTTTCCAGTCCATGAGCGCCGCTGTCCGCCCGGTACGTCCGGCAGCCCAGATAGTCGAGGATCATGGAGAACATGTCGGTAAAATCCGTAGCGTCGTCGATGATCAAAACGGTCAGCGGTCCGCCCTCCGTTTTGCCATCCTTCCGCGCGATGCGTTCCAGGCCGATATCCATGGTAAACACTTGCCCGTCACCCCCCCCTGCCGATACGCACGCTTTATTCATATGTCAACCAGGGACGGAATATCACCGGACAAGACGCTGCGCCGTAAATAAAAGAACGTGCCGTGTTACGCAAGTAACCGGCACGTTTTTATAATATTATTATATTTTAAATGGTATAACCCGTATTCGCCCTTTAGTTATGCATGGACATTGGGCTGGCGCGGACGGATTAACTCGGCCAGGGCGGCGATGCGCTCCTGCGTGTACGGCGGTTTTTCTATCAGCCCTTCGTCCTCCGGCCGGTAGAAATCCGGCCTTCTGTACCGGTTGAGGGTGTACAGCGGGACGACGGGGAGCTCTTCGGCCATTTGAAGCAGGTCCGCCTCCTCAAGCTGCGGGATGACCGTTGTCCGCACCTCGAACACAGCGCCGCTGTCCAGCAGCAGGCGTATCGTCCGGAGGACCTTTTCCGCATCCGCGCGTCCCCGGCAGATATCCCGGTACCGGCGCGCCGGCGCCTTGTAGTCCACGGCGAAATAATCGCAGAGCCCCGCCTTTAAAAGCGCCTCCACAACCTCCGGCGACGCGCCGTTGGTGTCCAGCTTGAGCTTGTAGCCCAGGCTTTTGATCTCACCGAGAAAGGGGATCAGGTCCGCCTGCAGCGTCGGCTCGCCGCCCGTCAGGACGACGCCGTCCAGCTGTCCGACGCGCTTTTTCAGAAAGGCCATGAGCGCATCGAAGTCAACCCTATCGGCCGCGCCCTCCAGCAGGTGCCGGTTATGACAGTAAAAGCAATCAAAATTGCAGCCCGGCGTAAACAGGACGCAGGAGATCAGGCCCGGGAAATCGATCAGGGAGCTTTTGACGATACCGGCGATGTTCATACCAGCGCGGGCTCGCGCAGCTTATACTTTTTGCGCTGCCGGTACTCCTCCCGCTTGCCGGTATGGAAGTTCTGAACCGGCCTGAGATAACCCACCACGCGGCTCCAGACCTCCGCCGGCGCGCCGCACTCGGGGCATTCAAAGTACTCGCCGGAGATATAACCGTGGTTGTTGCATACGGAGAAGGTGGGCGTCAGGGAGATATACGGGAGCTTGTACGACGTAAATATCTTCCGGATCAGGTTTTTGGCGGACCGGCGGTCTTTAATCTCCTCGCCCAGATACAGGTGCAGCACCGTGCCGCCCGTATAGAGCGACTGTAGCTCATCCTGCAGCTCCAGCGTCTCAAAGATGTCGTCGGTATACCCGACGGGCAGCTGGGTGGAATTCGTATAGTACGGCACATTTTCGCCCGCGGTTATAATATCCGGATACCGCTCCTTGTCGCACCTGGCCAGCCTGTAGCTGGCCCCTTCGGCCGGCGTGGCCTCCAGGTTATAATAGTGCCCCGTCTCGTCCTGGATTTGCTTGATGACGTCCCGCATATAGTTGAGCGTCTTGATGCCGAACTGCTGGCCCTCCCGGGTCGTCAGGTCCACATCGGGCCCTAAAAGGTTCAGGCACGCCTCGTTCATCCCAATCAGGCCGATGGTGTTGAAGTGGTTGTACCAGTAATAGCCGGTCCGCTCCTTGACGTCCTTCAGATAGTACGCCGAGTACGGATAGAGCCCCTTGCTCGTCTGCTCCTCGATGATCTTGCGCTTGATCTCAAGGCTCTTTTTCGCGTTGTTCATCTGCTGCCACAGCCGCACGAAAAACTCCGATTCGGTCTTGGACAGATACGCAAGCCTGGGCAGGTTGATGGTCACCACGCCAATCGAGCCGGTCAGCGGATTGGAGCCGAACAGCCCGCCGCCGCGCTTTCTCAGCTCGGCGGTGTTCAGCCGCAGGCGGCAGCACATGGACAGGGCGTCCTCCGGCGACAGGTCGGAGCTGACGTAATTTGAGAAATACGGGATGCCGTATTTGCAGGTGATCTCCATGAACTTCTCAACAACGGGGCTGTCCCAGTCGAAGTCCTTCGTCACATTGATGGTGGGGATCGGGAAGGTGAAGACCCGGCCCTTGGAGTCGCCCTCCATCATCACGTCGCAGAAGGCCATGTTGAGCATGTCCATTTCCCTCTGGAACTGGCCGTAGGTCTCCTTCATCAGCTTGCCGCCGATAATCACAGCCTGGTCCTTCAGGGTGCTCGGCGGGACGATGTCGAAGGTCAGGTTGGAAAACGGACACTGGAAGCCCACCCGCGTGGGGACGTTCAGGTTAAAAATGAATTCCTGCAGCGCCTGCTTGACCGCCGCGTAATCCATATTGTCGTAACGGATGAAGGGGGCGCAGTAGGTGTCAAAGGAAGACCAGGCCTGGGCGCCGGCGCTCTCCCCCTGGGTGGTGAATGTGGAATTGACAATCTGGCCGAGAAATGTCCGCAGATGCCGGGGCGGCTTTGACTCCACCTTGCCCGGGACGCCGCCGAAGCCCATCATCAGAATCTGGCGGAGGTCCCATCCGGCGCAGTACGGCCCGAAAAAGCCCAGGTCGTGGATGTGGATATCCCCGGAGATATGCGCGTTGCGGACCTCCTCCGGATACACCTCATGCAGCCAGTAGTTTTTGGTGAAGGCTTCCCTTATGTAGTTGTTCAGGCCGTTGATGGACTTCTGCGTGTTGGCGTTTTCGTTGATCTGCCAGTCGCGGTCGTTGAGATATTCCGAGAACATGTTGATCGTGGCGCCGATGAGCGCGTTCGCCTCGCGGGCCGAACGCCTCTTTTCACGGTACAGGATATAGGCTTTCGCCGTCCTGGCATGTCCGTTCTCAATGAGAACCTTTTCCACAATATCCTGGATGCTCTCCACCTCGACAACGCCGTCGGGGAATTTCTCCTCGGCGATTTTTACAACCTCGTTGGCCAAAGCCTCCGATTTTGTAAAATCGTTGCCGCCGACGGCGCAGGCCGCCTTGAAGATTGCCAGTACGATTTTTTCCTTCCGGAAAGGGACGGTGGAACGGTCTCTCTTTATGATGTGCGTAATCATGACAACAGGCCTCTCTCTTTGTAAGCTTTTGTAAACTCCTGTACTTGCAACATCTATGGGCATTTTCAATAACCGGTACTATATATTGTAGCCACCATTTTGTTTAAAGTCAATATTTGCATCCAAAATTCTACCGCCCGATACCTATAACCATTTGGCATGTCTCCATTTGATAATGAAATATGCTCATATTGATTGGCTCTATCCCCCATGATAATATGAACTCAGCAAACCAGACGAAATGAAGGGGGAAATCCAATGGCAACAGAAACAGCGCAAAAAACCGTTGTAGACACATTTCTCAACATCGAGCCGGTTGACCTGGAGCACGCAGGTCTCAGTAAGGACGCGCTGAAGGGCCAGGTCGCGGTTGTTACCGGCGGCGCGAGCAATGTAGGCCTTGGTTACGCGCGCGCGATTGCGGCGGCGGGAGCAAAGGTCGTCGTGGCTGACTTAAACGCTGAGGCGGGCGCCGAAACAGAGCGTGTGATCAACGCGGAAAACGGCCCTGACTCGGCGTTGTTTGTTAAAACGGACATCACCCAGGAGTCGGATGTCAAAAATCTGGCGTCGCAGGCCTTCGCCAAATTCGGCAAGGTCGATATCCTCATCAACAACGCCATGAACATGCGCTTAAACGGCCCCGTTTTAAAATCCCCGGTCAGCGATCTGGACGCATCGTACGCCATCTCCGCCCGGGGCGTCATGCTGGCCGTCAAGGAATTCGTCCCGGCGATGATTGAGCGGGGCTACGGCGTTGTGACGTACAGCGCCACCCAATTCCACTATTCGCCGCCGATGGTGGGCGGCAGCATCTACACGGCGGGCAAGGCGGCGGCAACCTCCCTTATTATGTCGCTGGCCAACGAGGTCAAGGGCACCGGCGTCAATGTCTTCTGCCTGACCCCCGCCGGCGTGGGACGGTTTGACTTCTCCAAGATGCCGCCCCCGCCGAAGGATATCGAGCTGCCGAAGGACCTGCCGAAATTCGAGCCGTCCATGTTCGCGATGCCCGGCTTTTTCAGCATGATTCCGCCGGAAGCCGGCGGCGCGGCCATGGTGTACTGCATTCTTCACGCCAAGGAGCTGCACGGCTCGGGCATCATCATCAACGACGTGTTCACCGCCATGAATTACCCGTTCCCGAATCCGGCGACCGCGCCGAAGCCGATGCCCACCCACCGCCTGAGCGATATGGAGCTGACGATGGCCTTCTGTACGATGGGCCCCGGCTTTTCATCGAGATAATCAAGTAAAGCAACCTGATACATACAAAAGCCTCCCTCCCGGGAGGTTTTTGTCATATTGCAGACATGGCATGCCGCATCTTGCGGCATGCTTTTTTTATTCTGCCATACAATAACCATGTTTGTTAAATTATACAAATCGTTGACTTCTATTTTGTTATAATTTAATATAATTCAGTGCGAGTAAGCATCTGCAAATACGTATCTAAAGGAGTCAAACGATGGAACAAGCCGTTCAAATGATCGGACTGATCGTTGCCCTTTGCTATATTCTTTTCGGTATCGACGATTTTTTCTGGGATGTGCTGAACATCGTCCGGAAAATCAGAAACGGCGAAACAAAGCAACTGCCCTTTGAAGAGCTGGACGCCGTTCCGCCGAAATTGCTGGCAATGATGGTCGCCGCCTGGCGCGAGGACAACGTGATCGAGCCCGTTATCGACAACATGCTCGCATCGCTGCAGTACCCCCAATCCATGTATCATATTTTCATCGGCGTGTATCCCAACGACGAGCCGACGGTCAGCGCCGTGAAACGGCTGACCGAAAAGTACGCCAACGTCCACATGGTTATAAACTGCAAGCCCGGCCCCACCTGCAAGGCGGACAACCTCAACAATATCCTTCGGTTTATCCGCCAGTTTGAAAAAGAGCGTCAGTGGCGCTTCTGCTCGGTCACCGTACACGATTCCGAGGATGTGATCCACCCCTACGAGCTGAAGCTGACAAACTACCTGATCGACACCCATGCGGCGCTGCAGTTCCCGGTCATTCCGCTCCAGAAGATGCCGACGGTGAAAACCATCCTGTCGGACATGACAACCGGTACATACGCGGATGAATTTGCGGAAAATCACTACAGGACGATGGGCACCCGGGAGGCCATGTCGGCCGTCGTCCCCTCGGCGGGGACGGGGTTTGTCCTGTCCCGGCGGATTCTGGACGATTACAAGGGCCAGCAGCTTTTCCCCGAGGACAGCCTGACGGAGGATTACAAGCTGTCGCTCCTCCTGGCAAAACGGGGTTATCCGATCCACTTTGTTTTGGAAAAAGTCCCGCGTCTGATGGATAATAATACGGTCCGGTGGGATTATGTAGCTACGAGGAGCTTTTTCCCGGATACCTTTGAGACGGCCGTGCGGCAGAAAACGCGCTGGATCTACGGCATCACCATGCAGTCGGTCAGAAGCGCCGATATCCTCAAAGAGAGCAAGATGGGCTTTGCAGCCCGGTACTCCCTGTACAAGGACCTCAAGGCAAAAGCCAGCAACCTGATGGTGCTGCCCGGTTATCTGGTGTTCCTGTACTTCATCCTGTCGCTTGTAACGCCGCTGCCGATGATGTACCCGCAGGGCAGCTTCGCCTGGGGGCTCTGCATCCTGCTGACCATCATGATGGTTTTCCGCCAGACGATGCGCGCCGTGGCCATCGCCAACTTCTACGGCCTAAAAAGCATGATCGTGTCCTGCCTTCTGCCGCCCCTGCTGCCGGCCCGCCTGGCCTGGGGCAACATCATCAACATGACGGCCACCTTCCGGGCGTGGCGGCTCTATATCTGGGGCTCCGGTACAAAAAGAAAATCGCGGAAAGTGGCCTGGAGCAAAACCGACCACACATTTTTGCAAAAGCATGTCCTGTACCGGTATTACCGCACGTTGGGCGACGTGCTGCTGGAAAAGCAGTATGTGGACGTGGTCACCCTCAGCCAGGCGCTTGCAAAAAGCCGGCGCGAAGGCGTCCGGTTGGGCGAAACGCTGCTGGATAACGGCGACGTTACGGAAGAGCAGCTGATGGAGGCCGTCGCCGGCTCCCAGCACAAGCTGTTCGTGCGGAACCTTAACTGCTTTGGCAGCCGTCTTGCGGCGGATTTTGACAGGGAGCGCCTGAAAACCCTGCTGATGTATCCGCTCCTCCGCACGGACGGCGCGGTCGTTTTTGCCGTGACGGATCGGACGCCGGTTGACCAAATACCGGAGCAGCTGGGCATCCCGGCCGATTGCTGCCATTTCGCCTACACGACGGCGCGCAATATCCTCCAGGCCCTGGACGCGGAAAATGAGGAACCGGCGCTGTACCAGCAGGTCAGCGGCCTGCTTCATAGCGGGCAGCTCACGTGGGAGCAGGCGGTGCTGGCGCTTAATAGGCATCAGGCCGCGGATAACATCCTTGTCTACATGGGGCTTGACAGCATCCGGGAGAACGCGCATGAGGTGGCGTGATGAGGGCAAGGAAAAACTGGTTTGTGTACCTGGCACTGCTTCTGTTTGAAGGCGGTATGGCCTTTGCGCTGTACAGCGGCATCTCGGCGCTGCCAAACCTGACGGCCAATTTTTACCTGAGGTTTGGCGGCGCTTTATGCGTCTGTACGGCGCTAGTTTTTCTTGTCCGGGGCGCCGGCCTGCCCGTCAAAAAGCTGAAGGCCGCCGGCCGGCTGCAGCCGGAGGACCCCCGGGCCCGGCGCGCCGAGGGCGTTGTCGTGGCCGCCGTTCTCGCCCTCAGCGCCGCCCTGCGGATTTATGCCATTACGCAGCTCCCCATCGAGCCCTCCACCGATTTTCTGACCTACTACAGGATCGCGAAGATGCTGGCCGAAGGGACCCTGAGCGCCTCCGGTTACAGCGGATATATCGCCGAGTTCCCGCATATCATCGGTTTCCCGTTTATCCTGTCGCTGCTGTTTCGCATCACCGGCCCGTCGGTGCAGGCGGGGCTGTATCTCAACATGACCTTGAGCCTTGCCTCGGCTTATCTTGTCTACCGCATCGCGCGCACCTTATCGGGGCGGCTGGCCGGCCTTATTGCCCTTGTCGCC
>JAJUHI010000024.1 GCA_029267955.1 Sporobacter termitidis
ACTTGTTACTTTGGAAAGACAACGACGAGCAGCATCTTAAAGCGCCCGTCCGCCGCCACGGCATGGGGGATACCGGCCGGCATGACGATGGTCTTTCCGGCCTCCACCGAATACTTATTGTCGCCAATCGTTATTTGCGCCCTGCCCTCGATGACCGTTACCATGGCATCGCCGCCGGATTTGTGGGAGCTGATTTCCTCGCCGGCGTCAAAGGCGAAGAGGGTGATGCTGACGGCGTCATTTTGCGCCAGCGTCCGGCTGACAACCTGCCCCTCGTGGTAGTCCACCAGCGACCCTAATTCCAAAACCTTTTCAAACTCAATATTCTTCATTTGACCCTTGCTCATAGTACATACCTTTTCCCTTATTTTTTATTCCGACAGCAGGCGCTTCTCGCCGGTGATGTCCTGAATCGGCTTGATGTCCTGCGTGGTTTCCATAATACCGAGAAATTCGCCCTTCTCGTTTCTGACGGCAAAGTACCGGATATAGACGTATTTGTCGCCCATTTTAATCCAGAAATCCTCGTGGTCCTTTGCGCCAGATTTTAAGTCCTCCACAATCTTTTCCACAATATGCACGCTGGCAGGGGGGTGGCAGTTGGCGACCTGCCGCCCGATAATGGACGCCGGGCGGGCAAAAATGCGGTCCTTGGACTGTGAGAAATACTTGACGGCGCCGTCCTTGTCCACAAAGGTGATGTCAATGGGCAGCGTGTTGAAGATCCACTTGATCTCCTCCGGGGTCAGAAGTCCCGGTTCAAACCGGATATAGCCGCCGTCGGAGGGCTTGCCTCCCTGCTCGCGGGTTTTTTGCTCCACGTCGACGCTGGCGGGCTTCCAAAGCTTGCTGGGGGTGATATAGGCGTAGCCGATTTCCTCGCTGTCCTCGCGGATGGCGTACCATTCGGCTTCCGTCAGCGTCTCCAGCACCATGGGGAACAGGATGTTTTCTTCCTTGAAAATCATCTCGCCGGCCTTGGTGACGGCTTCTTCCGCCTTTTCCAGCACCTGTCCGCTGTCGGCGCCGTCTTTGATGAGCCGGAGCGTCTCCTTGACGGCGGCGCGGATCTCGTCGTCGACGCCCCACATCACCTTGGGCGGCGCGGTGATGCCGTACTTTTCCATGTACGGGAAGAGGAGGTTTTCTTTTCTGGCGTAGTGCCGGTCGATCAGCAGAAGTTCTTCAAAGGCGGCGGACAGGGCCGCAAGGCTGTCCGTATTGCCGGCTTTGATGTTGTCAAGCAAGGGGCGGACGGCTTCCAGCCGTTTTTCAATCTCCCTGTTTTCCTGTTTGAAGGTATGAACCGGGTGGCCGGGGGTCTCTTCCGGCTTGTGCTCCCGATGAATTTCTGCGATGGAGCCTTTGAACACCGATGCGTGGACGTCGCAGAGCCTCTGGATTTCCGACACCGGCATGCCTTCCCGAATGAGGGCTTGCTCCATTTCGGCAATCTCCGCGGCGGAGACGCCCTGAATGAGCGATTCAAACTTTTTCTTGACCTCGTCGACCGTCTTGCCGCCGTGCAGCTCAAGGATGATTTCCTTTAAGGCCTTCTGCCTGTACTCCCTGTTGTTGATAATTTCGCTCATAATGCCCTCCTCCTGCTTACTCCTGCACCTTGAAGCCCTTTTTTTTCGAAAGCATCCTTGACGGCATCCAGAGGGATACCCTTCATGGCGGCCCCCTTCGGCAGCGTCATGAACCGGCCGGCGGTGTTCAGCATCCCCGGTTTTGCAATGTCCGTAAAGCCGAGCTCCTGCATGATTTCTTTAACTTCCGGATATTCCTGCACAAGGTGATATACGCTCTTGGACAAATCGATGATTTTTTCCATAAGGCAGTCCTCCGTTCTGTCTTTATAGTGTGGGCTGTCTCTGGCATTATTATATAGGATACACATACCCCGGGCAAGATTATCCAAAAAGTTTGTTTATTGCAGACGAGCAGGCCCGCGTCATTTTCCGGCGCGGGCCTGCCGGGGAGCCCGCCGGCCGGCGGCTATGCGTCGCCGATCAATTCGCCGACTTCGCTGTAGCAGAAGCTGGGGCTGAGCATGTTTTCCTTAAATCTTGCAACGTTGGCCTTGTTTCTCATCAATGCGCCGATGACGCCCGCGTTATGGATATCGCCGAGAAAGATCATGCCCACAACCTTGTTGTCTTTTAAAACCAGCTTTCGGTAGATAAGCTCGTTGGACCGGTCATCCACGAACTCTTCGTACTCCGGGCCGTCCGCTGAGGACAGGCCCATGGCAATCATCGGGATATCGCGGAACTCCGAAGCGTTTTGCATGCTGATCTGAGGGTCGAAGTCCCTGGGCACGCCCGCCATGTTGCTGCCGGCGATGGCGCCCTGAATCACGGCGTTGGGCCAGATGGGGCTGAGGGCCGTGTTGCCGGTGACGGCGTCAATCGACTCCACAACGTCGCCGGCGGCGTAGACGTCCCTGACGGTGGTCTGCATATGGCGGTTGACGAGGATGCCCTTATTCATCCTGATGCCGCTGTTCCACATGAAGGCCAAGTTGGGGCCTGAGCCGGTGGCGACAACGATGGCGTCCGCCGTCACTTCCTGGCGGCTGGACAACGCGACCAGGTACTTTCTCTTTTTGTTAAAGAGCTTTGCCATAATATCCCGCGCCCTGGAAACGCCCGTCACGCCGGTATTGAGCATCAGGCTGACGCCCTCTTCGGCCAACCCGTCCCGCAGCACCCGGGACGCAAGCGCGTCCAGCTGGCCGCCGACGATATCGGGGAGCTTTTCCACCACGGTGACTTTTTTGCCCAGCTTGGCAAGGCTGCTGGCGATCTCCAGCCCCACGTAGCCGGCGCCGATGACGACAATCTCATGGGCGTTTTGCAGACCGGCCTTGAGCTTTTTGACGTCGTCCAGGGTGCCCAACTGGAACATGTTGGACTCCTTGAGGCCGGGGATGGGCGGCAAGAACGGCTTGCCGCCGGAGGCCACCAATAGCTTGTCGTAATATAGCGTCGCTTCCTTATTGCCGCTGTCAATCATGGAAACGGCCTTTGCCGCCGTGTCGACCTCCGTCACCGTGCGGTTTCGGAGCAGTTGGATGCGGTTTTTATCGTAAAAGTCCGGGCTTCTGACGAAAAGCTGCTGCTCGCTGATGGCCCCGGAGAGAAAATCCGGCAGAAGACACTTGGAATAGAAATCATACCCTTCGGCCGATATGATGGTGATGTCGCCTTTTTGATCGAGGCTGCGGATGGTCGTGGCGGCTGCGACGCCGGCCGGCCCGTTGCCGATGATGACGTATTTCATATGTAGATGCCTCCTTTCCTGTGCGGCTTGGCCTCCGTCTCGTCCATCCATACGACGGCGCCGCTGGGGCAGGCGTCGACGCAGGCGGGGGCGCCCAGATGCCGGCAAAGGTCACATTTGACGGCGACTTTTTTATCGCCGTCTTTTTTCGCGCTGATGACGCCGTAAGGGCACACCATGACGCACATCCAGCAGCCGACGCACTGCTGGGCGTTCCCCTCGTTGGAAACGATGCCGGTCACTTCGTCCTTCTGCATGGCGCCCGACATGCAGGCCCGGACACAGGCCGGTTCCTCGCAGTGATGGCAGGCCAAGGGAATCGGCGCGTTAAGAACCGTCTGGATATAGATCCTGGCCGGTTCGCTCTCGCGGATCGGCGCGTACAGCTCCGAATGGGCGTGCGCCTTCTGGCATGCAACGACGCAGCTCATACAGCCGTTGCATTTTTCCTTGATCACATAGAGCCTTTTCATATCCACCCCTCCAAGCTATATACCGAGGGCTTTTCTCTTGCGGACGATATGCTCCTCGATCAGATTCGCGGCCTTTGCCATATCCTGCTCCACGCAGACCTTTCCGCCCGTCAGCTGCTCGACGTCCTGGGTCAGAATTTTGACAACGTTGGGCGCGCCGCCCACAGGGGGGACGGGCCCCAGATGGGTAAACAGGCCGAAGGTGACGGCAAAGAAACCGTCGGCAACCGCCTTTTGCTCCAGATACTCCGGCGCCGAGGCGGCGACGGGCAGGTCGCTGGTATCAACCCCGAGCGCGTTGGCAATCGCCGTGACGGCGAGGCAAATCCGGCCGATATCGACACAGGAGCCGAAGTTTAACACCGGCGGGATGCCCAGCGCCTTGCAGATCCCCTTGAGATTGTCGCCGACCATCTCCGCCGCTTCGGGCCTCTGCAGCCCCTCAATCTGGGCGCCGGAAGAGACGCAGCCGGAGGTGATGACCAGGATATCCTTCTTTAACAGCTCTCGGATCAGCCTCAGAGAGGCGCTGTCGTGGCCGTTGCGGTTGTTGGTGCAGCCGACGACGGTCGCAATGCCTTTGATGGCGCCGGATTTGATGACATCCAGCAGCGGGGTCAGGCTGCCGCCCAGGACCGACAGCAGCGATTCGATGCCGACGCCGGCCACCACGGTGGATTTGTTCTTCGGGATATGTACGGCGTTGACTGTTCCGCGGTTTTTGTAGGCGGCAATCGCCATGCGTATGAGCTCAACAGCCTGCTCCTTCACCTTTTCCGGTTCATAGTCGATAATCGTGTCGACGCCCTCCATCCGAAGGACATGGGATACGGAGACCACCTTGGTGTGGAACTTGTCGGCGGCGAGCTTGAGGCCGGGGATGGAGCAGTTGAGGTCCATCATCACAAGGTCGATGGCGCCCGTAGTCACCATCAGCTCCTGGGTCAGCCAGTTGCCCAACTGCCCGGCATACCCCTGGCCGGCGTCATTAAGGCGCTGCAGCAGCTCCTGGCCGGTATCCATCGAGCCGTAGAGCTTGATGCCTTTGGCGCCGGCGGCTCTGGCCTCCGCCTGAAGCTCCGCGTTATTGGCAATTTCATTCAGCACCGCGGCGCCCACGTAGGGTACATGCCCGTGGGCCACGATGTTGACGGTCTCGGTGTCGATGACGCCCAAATCCGCCTCCGTGACGCCGATGGACGGGTTGCCCAGGATGATGTCCTGGATATTCGTCGTCGCCATCAGGCCCATATAACCGGTGGCGATGGACAGCTTCATGGTTGTCAGCAGCAGACTCACATAGTCGGTGTTGATGTTGGACATGCTCATTGTCATCGCATCCCGGAGCTCCGAGAGGGGCCCGCCGGGGATGATGCCCAGGGCCTTCCACTTTTCAAGCCGGGCCGGGGGCGCCAGTTTTTCCACGAGCTTCAGCGGCTCGTTTGTGCCCTTGCGCAGTTCGTAGGTGACGGCGTCGGCCAGCTCCACAGCCAGGGCGTTTAACTCCTTATTTGTGTCGAGCCCCAACAGGGCGGCCATATCCTTCAGCTTGTCAACGGCCCGGATACTGTAGGGCGTTTTGCCCTGGGCGGTGGCTTTAAGCGTGTTGATGGCTTCCTCCAGCTGGTGACAGTACGCCGACAGGCCGTGGCAGGCCAGCCGCAGCATGTTTCTGGCGGCAATGGTGTCGGCCGTGGCGCCGCAGATGGCTCTCGGCGCTTTCGCCGTGATGCGGCAGGGGCCGTGGGAGCACAGCTGGCAGCAGACGCCCTCCATCCCGAAGCCGCACTGGGGCAACTGGTCCTGATAACGGTCGAAGGTTGTTCTGATCCCAAGCTCTTTTGCCCGCAGATGCATCTCCTGTATGGAAGCGCGTGAAGAGGTGCAGGTTCTCAAATCGCCTGTTTTTTTGCGCATATGAATCTCTCCTTCATACATAATTTGTTGTCGTTTGCCGGTCTCTGGTCCGCTGCTTGAGATTAGGTTACCAGCCGGGGGACTTAAATGAAGTGATTCCAATCACTTCCGGACAGAAAAGTTGTGTTGTTTTTACAACAGAAGTTTTCTGCGGCTGCTTTAAAATGGTAATATCAAGTCTTGCGGCTGAAAGGAGAGTCAATCATGGCCAGTCGGAATGACGAGATCAGCATCTGCAATTGCAATGGTTTGGGGTGCGCCGCCAAGGTGCCGCTGCTGTCGGCGTTGAGCAGGGAGGACCTGCAAAAGGTGAACGCGCTGATCGTGCGTTACACCTATAAAAAAGGGGACACGATTCTAAAGCTGGGCAGCAGCTTTGGAAAATTCATGATCGTCCGAAAAGGGAAGATCAAAATCTCAACCCTATCGCCCGATGGCCGGGAACAGATATTGTACATACTGACGGCCGGCGACTTTTTCGGCGAATACAACCTGCTGCGGGATAAAACCGAGGATTATCAGGCGCAGGTGATGGAGGACACCGTGGTCTGCACCATCGAAAAGAAGGATTTTGAGCAGCTGCTCCTCAAGTACCCGAATATATCCATACGGATACTGGAGGGGTTAAGCGACCGCCTGGAGCGCATGGAGTCCCTTGTCAAAACGATCAGCCCCAAGGATGTAAACCAGAGGGTTTCCATGCTGCTGATGGATTTATCCCACCGGTACGGGCAGACAACCCGGGACGGCATTATTGTGGAGATCCCCATGAGCCGGGAAGAGATGGCAAATTACGTGGGCATCGCGCGGGAAACGCTCATCAGGAAATTGACGACCCTCAAAGAGTGCGGCGCCATCGATTTTATCGGCCGCAGAAAAATGAAGATTCTGGATGTCTCCCTGCTGGAGTCCGACATCAAAAACGCTTCCGCCTTTATATAAAAAATGCGTTTCGTTGGAAAAACAACAGAAATGCTGTCAATTTCTTCATATAGTAAACATGAAGAGGTGAAGCGACATGCCGATAACCATTGCCGAGTTCATGAACAGGATCACCAGTACCGAAGCTGAAATCTATATATTGGTGTGTACGGACGTCATCGTGTACGACCGGGTTTCCAGAATCGTGTATATTCCGGAGGTAACCCACCGCAACACCAACCTCAACCCCATGGGGGATTTCCGCACGCCGCTCGGCCATGAATTGTTATGGAGCCGGCACGTTGAGATTGACTGCTCGTCTCAGGAGTTGGCCGACGCATTTATATCCGCCGGGTACGATATCAAGCTCTTCGAATCAACCAAGGATTACATTATCTACACGGCCCGGAAGTCCGCCCCGATAGGCGCGTAGTTCATCCGCCGTCCTCCTTCTGTTATTTTCCATATAAACACCGCAGCACCCTCCGCCCCCGTGCAGGGAGGGTGCTGCGGTGTTTATGTGCGTTGAAAATGCCTGTTACTTTTATTTTCATTGGACTTTTTCTGAAACATGATTTGAATCACAGAAATGCCGTGCAAACCTCTATAAAATAAAGCCATAAGAAGAACCGGCACAATTTACTTTATATCTATTAAGGAGGCAACAAACATGAAACTGACGAAGGACATGACGATCGGGCAGATACTCAGAGAAAGACCGGAAGCGGCGGAGATCCTGATGGAGTTCGGCATGGGCTGCCTTGGATGCCCGTCCTCGCTGGCGGAGTCGCTGGAAGACGCGGCGATTGTCCACGACATCGATATCGACGAGCTGATGGACGCCCTGGACGGGGATTAAAACGGCGGGGGCATGCCATGAGCTCATTCCCAGGTAAAATACGCCACTGGCTGTACAACAAAATCCTGTGGTATGAGGCGGCCGAAGCAGAAATAATAGAGAGGGCAAAAAGGTCCCGAACCCGGGCGCAACAAAATCCAGATGCGAAAGTGAAGGTAAGCAACATGACCTGTATCGAACTCATGGTAGACGAGCACAAAAAGGTAATCAGAATGCTGGCCGTCATCCGCAGGCTCTGCGGAAGGGTCTTGAACAACGAGGCCGTCGATTACGGGGATTTCTTTGTGATCGTTGATTTTATAAGAAATTATACGGATAAGCACCATCACGGCAAGGAAGAGGCCATGCTGTTTGCTCGGATGATGGAAGAGCTTGGCCCCACGGCTGAAAAGATCATCCGGCATGGGATGCTCGTTGAGCATGAGTTCGGAAGGCTATATGTCAAGGAGCTTGAGGACGCGGTCAGGAGGGTCCTGGAGGGCGATATGGACGCCCGGCTGGATGTGATCGCCAACGCCACCTCGTATACGCATCTGCTGGCCAGACACATCGACAAAGAGGACAATGTGATTTACAAGTACGGACAGAACAATCTCTCGAAAGAGACGATGGACAGGCTGGAGCGGGAATGCGATGCTTTTGAGCAAACGGCCGCGGAATCAAAAACACAGGATAAGTATCTCAACATTCTCAAGGAACTGGAAGCCAAGTATATAGCGTAGCAAACGCAACGCAGGAAACGCACGCGAAAGGAGGATTCGTATGGCTGCGGAGAAAACCTTTGTCATGTTAAAGCCCGACTGCATCAAGAGAGGGCTGGTGGGGGAGGTCATCGCCCGAATTGAGAAAAAGGGGTACAGGATCATTGACGCCAAAATGATGAAGCTCGACCCGAAATTCCTGTACGCCCACTATGCCCACATCGCGGACCAGCCGTATTTCCTCGATGTTTTCAAGTACATGCAGGGCGATGTGCTGGGGCTGTGCGTCGTTGGTGAAAATGCTGTCACAGGCATGCGCCAGCTCATCGGCGCAACGAGGTTTGAAGAGGCCATGCCAGGGACAATCCGGGGCGATTTCGCAACCAGTACGGTCAACAACCTCATTCACGGGTCCGACTCGCCAGAGGCCGCCGAGATCGAGCTTGAACGATTCTTTGGAGAAAGGCTAAAAATAGCCGTGTGATAGGTACATCAGAATAAATACACCCCGTCCTCAGAGCCGTCCATACGGCCTTGATGACGGGGTGTATCCATTTAAGGGAGCCTATTTAATGGAATTAACCGCCGCTTCCAGCTGCAGGAGGGCCTTTTCAAGCAGTAATTTCGGGCAGGCGATATTGATGCGCTGGAAACCTTTGCCGCTGGGGCCGAACATCGTCCCGCTGTCGAGCCAGAGCTTTGCCTTATGGATGATCAGGTCATCCAGCGCCTTCTCGTCAAGCTGCAGCCGCGTCATGTCCAGCCAGACGAGATAAGTGCCCTCCGGCTCCACAAGCCTCACCTGAGGCAGCCGCTCATTGAGGAAGGCCCGGAGGAAGTCCAGGTTGCCGCACAGATACGCTTTCAGCTCCTCAAGCCAGGCGTGTCCGCCGGCGTAGGCCGCCTCGCAGGCGACCATGCCCATGATGTTCAGCTGGCTGTAGCCGCTCTTTTCGATTTCGCGCCTGAAGGCGCGCCGGAGAGAGGCGTTGGGGATGAATATATTGGAGATCTGCAGCGCCGCCAGATTAAAGGTCTTTGTGGGCGCCGTGCAGGTGACGGTAAAGTCGGCATATTCCGGACGAAGGCCGGAAAACACAAAATGCCGATGGTCGGGATAGACGAAATCGGCGTGGATTTCATCCGAGACAACGATCACCTGATGGCGTTTGCAGATATCGCCCAGTCTCAGGAGCTCCTCCTTCGTCCACACGCGGCCCACGGGATTGTGCGGGCTGCAGAGGATAAAGAGCTTTACGCTGTTTTCCCGGATCTTTTTTTCCACATCCTCAAAGTCGATTGCATAGGACGCGCCGTCATAGACAAGCTCGCTGACCACGAGCTTTCTGCCGTTGGACAGAATACACTCCCGGAAGGGGTAGTAGACAGGCTCCTGTATCAACACGGCGTCGCCGTCGCCGGTATAGGCGCGGATCGCCGTGGCCACGGCATAGACCACCCCCGGCGTTTTGACAAGCCATTCGGGTTTGACCTCCCAGCCGAAGCGGTCGCGGAACCACTTCTGGAGGACCTGAATATACGTATCGCCGCTGTCGCTGTACCCGAAGACGCCGTGGCGGATTCTCTCGGACAGCGCGTCTATGACGCATTGGGGCGACCGAAAGTCCATGTCGGCAACCCACAGGGGTAGCACATCCTCGGGCAGGCCCCGCTTTACGGCAAAATCATACTTGATGCTGCCGGTGTTTTTACGGTCGATGAGCGCGTCAAAAATACTGCCTGCCATGGTCTATCCTCCCAATGCGTTGTCAAGATCGGCTTTTAAATCGTCAAGGGCCTCCAGGCCCACGGAGAGCCGGAGCAGCCGGTTCCCGATACCTTTGGCATCGCGCTGCGCCTCGGGGATATCGGCGTGCGTCTGCAAAATCGGGTAAGTGATCAGGGATTCAACGCCGCCAAGGCTCTCCGCGTATCGGATGACCCGGACGCGCTCAAGGACGCCTTTGGCCGTCTCCTCATCGGTTGTCTCAAAGGAAATCATCGCCCCGAAACCGGTTGACTGCCGGACGGACACCTGGTAGCCGGGGTGCTCCGGCAGCCCGACGTAATGGACGGCGGTCACCTTTTTATGCCCGCGCAGCCATTGGGCCAGCTGCAGGGCGTTTTCCTGCTGCCTTTCCATTCGGACGGCCAGCGTTTTGATCCCCCGGAGGATCAGCCAGCTGTCAAAGGGCGCAAGACACGAGCCCACCGTCTTGTTAATAAACCGCAGCTTTTCGCAAAGCTCGGCGCGGCCCGTGACAAGAAAACCGGCCAGCGTGTCGTTGTGGCCGCCCAGGTACTTCGTGCCGCTGTGGACCACGATGTCGGCGCCCAGCTCTAGGGGCCGCTGAAAATACGGCGTTAAAAACGTATTGTCCACAATCAGCAGAATGTCTCTCGAACGGATCAGCCGCGCCACCGCCGCGATGTCCGTTACCTGCATCATAGGGTTGGTGGGCGTCTCGATGAAAACGGCTTTCGTCTCAGGCTTCAGGCAGGCTTCAACCGCGGCCGTGTCAGAGGTGTCCACAAAGTCAAGGGACAGGCCGTTTTTTTGGGAAATGGCGTTGAAGTAGCGAACCGAGCCGCCGTACAAGTCGTCGGAGGCGACGATGTGGTCGCCGGGCCCAAATAGCTCCATCAGGCAGGCGATGGCCGACATGCCCGATGAAAAGGCCAGCGCCTCAAGGCCGTTCTCCAGCGCCGCCACCGTTTTCTCCAGCTGCTCCCGGGTGGGGTTTTGCACGCGGGTATAATCGTATCCCGTAGACGCCCCGACGCCGGGATGCGCGAAGGTCGCCGACTGGTAAATCGGGACGCTGACGGCGCCGGTGGGGTCAAGATTACCGGTAGTTCCGTGTATACATAAGGTTTTGATATCCACTGCGGTTACTCCTTGCATCGAATGTAAGTGCCGCCTTCCGGCCCCGAACGCCCGACCCGATATACGGCGGCATTCGGGGTATGCCGTTAATTGATACTCTACAGATAATACTCCGTATGGTCAACACCCTTTAACTCAAAGCCGGCAAATACCTGATCTCTGATCTTTAAGAAATCCGGGCTGGTCCTGTCCCTTTTCCGCGCCAAGGGCACGTCGATGATGCTTTTTATCCTGCCCGGGCCCGGCGTCATCATCACGATGCGGTCGGCCAGGAAAACGGCCTCCTCAATGTCATGGGTGACAAATATAATCGTCTTTTGCTTTTCCAGCCATAGCCGCTCAATCTCTTCCTGCATGTTCATGCGGGTCATCGCGTCGAGAGCGCCCAAAGGCTCATCCATGAGCAGTATTTCCGGATCGACGGCCAGCGCCCTGGCCAGAGCGACCCGCTGCTGCATCCCGCCGGAGAGCTGGGCGGGGTGGTGCTTCTTATAGTCGGAAAGGCCCACAAGCCGGATATATTCCTCTGCAATCTCCCGCCGTTTCCGCTTGTCGGGTATTTTCGCCTCCAGGCCCAGCTCGACGTTTTTAACGACCGTCCGCCAGGGCAGCAGCCCGTAGTTTTGAAAGATTGTAATCCTGTCAACAGACGGCTTGTCGACAAGCTCGCCTTTGATATTGACAGAACCGGTTGACGGCTTTTCAAAGCCTGCGATCATGTTCAGCAACGTGGATTTGCCGCAGCCGCTGGGCCCCAATAGGCATATAAACTCGCCCTGCTGGATCTCCAGGTCCACCTTTTCAAGAGCCACAGATTTATGGCCGTTGTTTAAGACATATGTCCTTGAGAGGCCCTCGATTTTTATATACATATCACGTTCCCCCTCCGAGGGACACGCCCCACTGCTTCTCAATGCCGTTTTCCAAAAGCCGGATCAAGCGGTCCAGCAGGAGGCCCGAAACGCCGATGAGAATGATGCCGGCCAGTACCAGGTCGGATCTTAAGGAATTGCGCGCGTCGATGATCAGATAGCCCAGCCCGGACTGCGCGCCGACCATTTCACCCGCCACAAGAAACACCCAGGCGGAGCCGAGGGCCATATGCAGGCCGTTGGCAATGAACGGAAAGGCGGCCGGCAGGATGATTTTAAAAAGCCGCTTCGGCTGCCTGACGTCAAAGTTGTCCGCCACCTTCAGGTAAATGGCGTCTACTTTACGAACGCCGGAGACTGTGGACAGCAGCACGGGATAAAAGGCGGCGATGAATATGATGACAATGGCGGGAACGTCGCCGATACCAAACCATAAGACAATAAACGGGAACCAGGCGATGGGCGAAACCGGCCTTAATACCTGCACGATCGGGTCAATGAACGCCCAAATCCGTTTATAGCAGCCGAACAGCAATCCCAGCAACATCCCGATAACGGACGCCGAGAAGTACCCCGTGGCGAATCGGGCCAGACTGACGCCGAGATGGCTAATAAGCGAGCCGTCGCTGATTAAATCGCCGATCCCCGCCGCCACCTTCGCGGGGGACGGCAGGAGCGATGGGGCAAACCTCCCGGTCAGCACCACCAGCTCCCACACGCCGATCAGCAGCGACAGACTGACAACGACGACCGCCGTTTTTCTGAAAATGCCCATACGCATCACGTCTCTTTGTCGTAAAATGAGCTGTCAACGAACGCATCGTACGCCGGCGGCGCTTCGGAAAGGCCCATTTCTACAAGGTAGTCTCTCAGCCGGTTGTAGTCCTTTTCGCTCAGCTCCAGGTTTTCATACAAAATCCACTGGAGCGACAGCTCCAGGACCTGAGGCTCGACCTTTAAGTATTTTAAGGCGATGTCTTTTATAGCCTGGTCCTTGGATTCCGCCTGTTGTCCGGCTTCCAGGTAGGCGGCGATAAACTCTTCGCTGGCCGCGCGATTCTTCTCGATAAAGTCGTTTCTGAGGACGAGCCCGCAGCAGACGGAATCCGTCCACAGCTCGTGGGATTCAAAGAGCAGTTTCCCATTGCCGCCGGCGACGGCGATGGCGCCGAAGGGCTCGGCGACAAGATAACCGGAGATTCTGCCTTCGCTGAGGGCGGCGGGCATTTCCGGCGGCGGCAGCTCGACAATATTGACATCTGTGTATTCCAGACCGTTATTTTTCAGCATGAGGTACAAGAGGATATTATGGGAAGACAGCTTGCTGGGGATGGCGAAGGTTTTCCCCTTCAGATCGGACACGTTACTGATATCGTTTGACACCACAACGGCGTTGCCGTCCCGGTGCCCGAGGGCCACCGCCTTTAAGTCGATGCCCTGCTCCTTGGCCTTCATGGCAAGCTCAATGAGCATGGAGGCGCCGTCAATCTGTCCGGCGTTTAAGGCGTCCACCAGCTCGGGCCATGACCCGAATTTCACAAGCTCCAGCTTGACGCTTTTCAGGCTGTCGGCAAACAGCTCGTTATCCACATAAAGGGGGAGGGCGTGCGTGATGGGCAGGTAACCTATCTTGATCGTGGCTGTTTTATCCGTGTCCGGCGTGCCGGCGGTATTGTCCTTTGACGCGCACCCGGCCGCCAGTAAAAGCGATACGGCCAAAACCGCCAAGAGCGCGGTTTTTAGTGTTTTCTTTGTCATTTTTATTGCCTCCATAAATTTTTATTTCATTTCCAACCCAGGCGCTCTCTTTTGTGTGAGATGTCGAGAAGGATTCTGTCGGCCAGTTTCATCGGGTCAACCTCCACGACCATCACGGAGCCGAGCGTTTCTCTTGTATCTTCAAACAGGTATTTCATGACGTTTTCAGAGCCCTGAACCGGCGGATAGACCGAATGATAGGAGTTAATCCCCAAAAGCCTAAAGCCGAGGGCCGCGCCGACGCCCTTTTCATTGGACCATTCGGGGCTGGCGAAGGCGAAGGGGAGGTCCTTCATGTCCCGCCCCAGAGCGTCGGACAGCGCCTTGAAAAAGGCGGAGGCCCTGGCGTTGTCCAGGCATTCGCCCATGTGCCACACCGGCGGCAGGTCCGGCGCCAGCAGCTCCTTAAGCCCCGGCCCGGCGTTCTCCAGCGCTCTGGCATGGCAATAGCCGAGCTTTAAGAGCGGGAAGGAGGCGCAGCCGTTTGTCAAAACGAGGACATCGTTTTCAATCAGCTTCCGGGTGATGTCCGTGATGGCTTTTTCATACAGCACCCTCGGGTTGTTGCAGCCCACCAGATTGACAATCCCGGCGATTTTGCCGTCTTTCAGCGCCTGGGCCAGTACGTCCATGCTCCCGAAACGGCTGGTCGCAAACTCTACGGAAAAGCCGATCTCCGCCTCCACCTCGTACGCCGGGATGAACACCGGGACGTCTCTTCTCTCCGCAAAACTCTCAATGGCCCTGTTAATGATTTTTTTGGCCAGAAGCGCCGTATCGCCCAGATTGGAATGATGGTGGTCATAACCGTAATGCTCGGCTCCCGGCAGCCTCGCGGAATCGCTGGTTGTGACGACGGTTGTCTTAAAGCACTTGGCGACCTCCATAATGGCGGGGAAAACGTCCTGGACGTCGGCGACCCAGAGGTCAAGAGCACCGGTCCCCAACACAAGCTCCGCCCCGATGGCGTTGGACAGCGGAATCACGCCGCCGTAGCGGTACATGGCCGAGAGACCCGAGCAGCAGATCCCGTAAAACTGGATGCCCAGCGCGCCCTTTTCCCTGGCCAGACGGATAAACTCTTCCGATCTGCCCTGCCGGACGATCTCGCTGACCAGAAGCGGGGAGTGGCCGTGGACGGCGATATTGACGTACCCCTGTTTCAAAGCCCCAAGGTTTGTCTTAACGGTGCTCCGTTCGGGCAATCCGAAGAGACTGTCCATGGCGATCGAGGAACCCAGGACGCTGGACCATGCAAACGCCAGGCCGCAGCGGAGGAGCTGCTTCATCACATTCCGCCAGTCGCCGTCCGTCCCGGTGCCGGTTCTGTGCAAAGCTTCAAATACCTCATGGTAGGCGCTGATGGGTACTAAGTCCAGCTTCCGCCACAGCTCCTGCCGCTCTTTCGCGGCAAAGGCGTGCAGGGTCTTGTGCTCATTGGGGACGGCTCTTGATAAATCCTCGAGGAGGATATCGGAAAGCTCCACGGCCAATTCCTCAACGGTTTTCCCATCGGTGTTGATCCCCAGCTGGGCGGCGGACTTTTTCAGCTTCTGGGCGCCGGCAATCGGGATATCAAGTCGCCCCTCGCCGGTCGCCTTCAGGGCCAGCATGATTTCGCGCCCTCGGGCCCCGTGGGATGCCGTGCCGGCCGCCACCCACCGCAACAGATTCCGGGCCACAATGAGGTCGGCGTCCGCGCCGCATACGCCTTTTGGACTCTTCTTGGTTATCCGGCAGGGGCCGATGTTGCAGTTTTTACAGCAGACGCCGGCGATCCCGAAGGCGCAGTGCGGCTTTTGGCTGTCGAACCGGTCAAAGCAGGTTTCACAGCCGGCGCTCTCCATATGCAGGAGCATCTCCCTTATCGCGGGGTCCGGCGTTTTCTCGATGACATCGGCTTTGGAGGGGAAGCTTTTCCTGTATTCATTAACAGCCTCGGTATAATCGTCGAATGGGCGATTCCGATGATGTTGGTGGTGATCCCCGTTATGAAAATGCTGGTGGTGGCAGCGTCGATTCTCGAGAAAAATGATAAACACCTCCAAAAAACATATCAATCATATATGTAATATATTTTTAATCCTATTATATGTGAAACAAGGGATAAATCAAGTGATTTTTTGACTTCAATAAAAAATCATATAAAATATATAAAAATAGTAGAATATTCAGGCGGTCTTTTTACCATTCGTTGCGTGTTGTAAAAACAACGCAGCCGCTCTTTATGAACGGCTGCGTTGTTTTATACAGACAATTCTATGCAGAATGCAGCTACACAATCGTCCGCTTTTCTGTCAGTATCATATCCACCGGCACGTCGTAGTCTAAAACCGGGATCCGGTCAAAAACCTGAAAGTCAAAGCATATGGCAGCCTTGACGCAGTCCTGCCGTAGCTTCTTGAACATAACATCGTGAAAGCCGCCGCCGTAACCCAGCCTGTTTTTATGGACATCGAAGGCCAGGCCCGGGGTGACGAAAAAGTCGATCTCAGAAGGTTCCACAAACCGCCGTTTTTCCGGCTTCGGTTCCAGGATGCCCATCGTGCCGGCGGCCAGGTCCTCGTCAAAATCAAGCAGACGGGAGGCTTTCATCGTCTTTGAGCCGTCGTCCTCCCTGACGATAACCGGCACCAGCACGCGCTTGCCGGCAGCCAGCGCGTGCCGGATAATCCGCCTGGACTGCACCTCTTTTTTAAAGTCCACAAAACACATGATCGTATTGCTTTTCTGATAGGCGTCCAGCCCGATGACCTTCTCCACAATCACCTCGCTGTCCGCGCGGATCTTATCGTCGGGAATATCGACCCGGACACGCAGAATCTCCTTGCGCAGCGCCTTTTTTTCTTCCAGAATGCTGTTCACGCCATAACCTCCCTTATATCGCCATCATGTTCAATCTCATAATAACATAATTCTACCAGGAATCCGGATTATTACAGTTGGAATTCCAACGGGGGACAATAAACACGCCGATTGTACATCCGTGAAAAAATCAGTAAAATCTGCCGCCCGCAGGGGTCAGTTAGCGGCAACCAGCGGAGCGCTCAGCCCGGGCGGCAAATTTTACTTGACAAATTGACATTCTGGCATATAATTAACTATGTAGTTAGTTAGTTCCGGAGGCAGTTATGAACAAACGCGACGCAGTGGAGACAAGAGCGAGGATTCTTTCAACCGCAGAAAAATTATTCTCGACGGTTGGTTTTGATAAGACCCGGGTTGACGATATCGCCGCGGAAGCCGGCGTCAACAAAGCCCTGATTTATTATTACTTTAAGAGCAAGGACGAGATACTCCAAACGCTGTTTTCAGCTCTTGTGGAGGATGCCCGGCGGATGCTTGTCAACTGCATGCAGGAAACGCCGGATGTTTTCAGCGGCGATAATTTCAAAGCGCTCTTTGACGTGTACATCCGTTTTGTGATGGAAAAGAGGAATATTTTAAAGGTTGCGGTGGCGGAATCTTTAAAAGAATCGTCGCAGCTGTCCGTTGTCATGGCGCTGGGGGATTTGATTATTAACGCGGAAATCGAGAGCATACGCAAATCTTATGAGGCCAGGGGGCTTCACTTTCCGGAAGAGAAGAACGCCATGCTCATCATGGAGTTTTTTACGGGATTGATGCCATTTTTAAACTTCGCGCTGTTTAAGGACCAGTGGGAAGCGCACTATGGCATGAGCGAGAAAGAGCTGTGCGACCAGTTTTATCAGGCCTTTAAAAAAACGCATATGGCGGCGCACTTGCCGGGGTAGTGCCGCCCCTTTTTTTAAGCTGAATTAACTAGGTAGTTAGTATAATTAATGGCGTCGGACGACAATAAAGCAACCAGGTAGCCGGACTCCATCAGGCCGGTTACTGGTTAATAAATTTAATAAATTGAAGGAGGTCAGGCAAATGGAGTCAAATGAAAGAATGAAGTCGTTGTTAAAAGAGACAGAGCAAACGGCAGACCCGCACCGGCAGTTTTTTAAGGTGTGGTTTGACGACAACAGCATGGATTTCGCGTTTCAGTGGATGCTGGGCACTGTCCGGAACGGCGGGGGAGAGATCGGTGAGATGTTCTATACCGCTTCCCAGATTGAGGATTATAACCCGGACAGCTGGGCAGCCCGGTGGCCCGAGATGGCCGAGCGTGTGGAAAGGCGCGCCGGAGCATCAGAAGCGGGCGGGCATTTTGTCAGCGCCAGGGAATTTTATTTAAGGGCCGCCTGCTATTACCGCGCGGCGCTGACAACCCTGTTACCGCACAAACCGGAGTTTAAGGAACTATATGAAAAATCCATTTCATGCTTTTCAAAGGCCGGCGCCCTGCTTGAGCCTCAGATTGAGATGGTCCGGATACCCTTTGAAAATACATATCTGCCCGGGTGCTGCATTTGGGCGGGGAAGAATGGCGAAAAGGCAAAAACCATCCTTGTGATAGGCGGGGCGGAGACCTTTTTCATTGATCTGTATTTTCATCTCGCGCCGTCGGCGGTAAAACGTGGATATAACTTTGTAACGGCCGATATACCCGGACAGGGGGCGTTGCCTTTAGAGGAGCAGTTCTTCCGGCCGGATACGGAAAAGCCTGTCGGCGCGATCATGGATTTTATTCAGAATAGACCGGAGGCTGACCCCGACCGCATCGCGGCTTACGGCATCAGCGGCGGCGGCTACTATGTGCCGCGCGCGGCGGTTTATGATAAGAGAATAAAGGCCTGCATCACAAACTGCGCGGTGACAGACATCGGAAAAATCCTGCAAGAGACGGCCATCCGCAATCAAAAGGCGGCAGCCGGCGGAAGCGGACTGTCGCCCTTCAATATGCGGATGTTTCAGATAATGGCATGGCGGCATGGCGGTTCCGTCAATGACATTGCCGGCCTTCTCGAGCGCACGCGGGCGTTTCGGTTTGAGCCCGCGCTTATTACCTGCCCGGCGCTGAATATATGCAGCAACGGCGAGTACTTAAATCCGGCGAGCAGGGCAATGGAAGAGCACTACATGCTGGCCTTGCCCAATATGAGCAAGAAGATGATTGTGGCGGCGTTTGAAGACGGCGGCGGTACCCACTGCCTTGGTGAAAACACAGGCCTGTTAAGCGCGCTGGTGTTCGACTGGCTGGATGAGGTCTTCGCCTGATCAAAAGAGGGAAAGAGTGGATAGCGATGGCAGAAAAGCTCCGGTCTAAAGCGCGGCGCTCATGTAATGAGCGCCGCGCTCAGCTTGTCGAAGAACCCGGCTATGCGTGAGCGTATGCCGGGTTTTCTGTGTTTTGTATCCTAATTATTAACGAAATGAAATGATAAAAGGAAGTCCTCCACTTCCAATTAGCCAGTTTTTTCAAATTCATGGATGCG
>JAJUHI010000025.1 GCA_029267955.1 Sporobacter termitidis
CCAGATGGTGTGCGACTTTGCCAAGCAGGGGATCGGAGTTATCTTCATCTCCTCCGAACTGACAGAGGTACTCAACCTGAGCGACAACATCATTGTGATGCACAACGGGCATATTACCGGCAAGGTCACACGTGAGGAAGCCACGGAAGAGCGTGTTCTTGAGCTGGCTATGCGCGATTAAGAGGAGGCAGTTATGGAACAAACATCTAAATTTAAGAGATTTATAGCGTCTAAAACAGCCACGCTGATTGGCCTGTTAATTGTCATCGTGGCCGTTTTTTCAATCCTGTCGGACTTCTCGTATTTAAATCCGATCAACATTAAGAACATCCTGAACATGATGGTGCTGTACATGCTGTTCGCCGTCGGCGAGGGCCTGCTCATCATTTCCGGTGAAATCGACCTGTCTCCCGGCTATGTCGGCACCATGTGCGGCGTTTTCGTCGCCTACATGCTGGCCAACACCGCCCTGCCTTCTGTTATCGTTATTCTGCTTGCGCTGTTGCTCGGCGTGGCGATCGGCCTGATCAACGCCCTGCTCATCAACGCCCTCGGGTTCCAGAGCTTTATCGGCACGCTGGCAACCGGCTCGTTTATCGCCAGAGGCCTTACTTATGTTATCGCCAACGGCAAAACGGTACCGATTAAAGACCCGATCGTTTTATTCATCGGCACCGGCAAGCTGTTCCAGGTCGGCAAGCTGGTCGTACCGGTAGCCATTCTCATTTCGCTCCTTGTTATTACGATTTACGGTATCATTCTCGCCAAAACGCCCTTCGGCCGCAGCATCTACCTCTGCGGCGGCAACAGGCAGGCGGCGCGGCTGGCGGGCCTGAACCCCAAGAAGCTGTCGTACATTCTGTTTGCCAACAGCGGCTTTATCGGCGCCCTTGCCGGCATTGTCCTGGCCGGCCGTCTGAAGTCCGGCAACATGAACGGCACCAACACCTACGCTTTCCCGGCCATTACGGCGGCCATCCTGGGCGGTATTTCCTTCGGCGGCGGCTCGGGCGGCATGCTGGGCTGCTTCATCGGTCTTCTGATTATCAACGGGTTTAACAACGGCCTGACCGTTATGCAGGTCAACCCGTATCTGAAGGACGTGGCCTCCGGCATACTCCTGATTCTGGCCCTGACCTTTGACTACTTTACAAGCAGACGTTCCGTCAAGGTCCGTACAAAGGCCGCAAAGGCAGAAGCGAACGCTTAACCAGCGAACAAGCAAAAAGTTTAATTGTAAACACAGGGTTCCCGAATACCGGGAACCCTGTTTGCATTGATGTGCAAATTGCACACATATCGACATATCAGTTTGTCTATGCTATAATGACTGGATTGAGAGCAAAAATACGGCAGAGATTATATTAAGGGTGGTTGTATTGGAGAGCCGGCTGAGTATATTGATGGATCATTTTGCTATATCCGGCAAGGATTTGTCCGGCTTATTGCACATTGACAGTTCGCTTGTCAGCAAGTGGCGCAGCGGCAAACGGAGCCTCAAGCCGAACTCCGTCTACACCAATCAGATCATCCGGCATGTGATGGCCCTGGACAGCAATAATCAATATGCGAAGATCCGGCTGATGCTGTCTCGGGAGTACATGGGCATTTTTAAATGCTCGGAAAACGAAATAGCGCTTTTTTTGAAAGACTGGCTGACCTCCGGCAAAGACACCGGTGAAAAAACGCGGGATTATTTTGACGAGATTAAGAACCTGCGGAACACGTCGCCCCTTGCCACCTATGCGCTGCCCGGCCACAACGGGCGCCGGCAGGCCATGCAGTTTTTTCAAAAGTATGCCCAGCACCTGTCGCCCGGCGCGGAGATATGGTGCTATTCTACCGAGAACAAAAAGTGGCTGTTTGAAAACAGCGACTATTTCAACGAGTGGTTTATGCGGGAGATGACCTTTCTTGCCGACGACAACAGAATCAGGATTATTCACCCGCTGAGCAGCTCCTATGAAAACCTGGCCATATCCATGTTTACCTGGATGCCGATGCATATGACGGGGCGCACCACCGCGTATTTCATCCCGAAGTACAAGGACGAGGAGATGGTATACTCCTACTACCTGCTGAAGGACCATCTGGCAATGTACAACTGGTCCACCCGCCAGGCCGCGCGGGAGATGAACACCTACATCACCCATGAAGAGCAGTTTGTCAAGGATATCGAGGTCATACTCCAGTGCCATTTCAATGAGAGCACGCGCGTTTTTGAGCAGTTCGACTACGAGTCGCGGGACGACTACCTCAACAGCCTGATTGCCCTGATGGAACGGGACGCCCACGAATACCACTGGAGCCTCTCGTTCCCCCTGTACGGCCTGACGGAGGAACAGGCCGGCGCCATACTCCGGGAAAACGGGATTGAGGGTGAGGAATATGAGCAGGTTCTGGAGAAAATCACTTTAGTAACGGAGCTCGGCCAGAAATCCTGCCACAGCTTTTTCATCGATCTGGCAAGGCTCAGGCAGTGGCTCGGCAGGGAATACGTTGATCTGGTTGACATGTCCTTTGTCTGCGGCCGGACGATCCGCATTCCGAGCCGTCAGTATATGGAGCTCATCAGCCGGGCGCTCCCCGTTATTATTGACTCCGAAAAACTGAAGATGTGCCTGGCTTCAAATGAGCTTCTCCAGCGGTTGGGCGACACGGAGATCATTGCCAAGGACAACACCCGAATCCATTTTTCCGCAACGGACGGCATAAAGCCGCGGGTCCTTGTCACAAAGGAGCTGACGGTTGTCACGGCGATCTACAATTATTTTGAAGAGCTGTGGAACACAACGCCCTATATCTGCAAAAACAAGGAATATGTGGGCAAGCAGATTTTAAAGCTCATCGACGAGTTTAAAAAAGACCAATAATAAATTAACCAGCGGGCTGTCCAGGACAGCAAAACGAGCTGTCCTTGGACAGCCCGCTTTTAATTTAAATATAACATTATATGCTTTTAAAATAATCCCTGGCATTGTCGATATCCTTCTGGATCTGCGCCTTCAGCTGCTCGATATTGTCAAACTTAATCTCCGGACGCAGGCGCTTGTAAAACTCGATACGCACCGTCATGCCGTATAAGTTCCCGGTAAAATCAATGATATGGGTTTCGGCCGTAATGGTGTCCGTGTGATTGACGGTGGGGCGCACGCCGATATTGGTTACGCCGATATGCTCCCTGCCGTCGGGGAGGTAGACGCGCGTGGCGTAAACGCCGTATGCCGGTATTAATACGCCGTCTGAGAAGCCCATGTTGATGGTGGGCGTCCCGATGGTCCGGCCAAGCCGGTACCCGTAACGGACAATATCGGTCAGCACATGGGGATGGCCGAGAAATTCGTTGGCCTGCTCCATATCGCCTTCGGCAATAAGCTGGCGGATATGGGTGGAGCTGATGACGATGCCCTTATACTTGACGGCGGGTATGATATCGCAGTCAATCCCCAGCTCCCGGCTTTTCTCCGCCAGCCTGTCCACGTTGCCCTCGCCCTTATAGCCGAACCTGAAATCATAGCCCGCGACCAGATGCGCGGCGTTGAACTCGGAGGACAGGTGCTCGACAAACGTCGTCCAGTGCATGTGCTGGGTCTGGGTGTCAAAATGCAGGATAATGACGTTGTTGATGCCGAAAATCCTCCGAATGAGCCCGGCCCGGTCCTCGCAGGAATTGATCAGGGGGATTTTTTTCTTTGTCACCATGCTCTTGGGGTTTTTATCGAAGGTGATGACGGAGGGCAGAAGGTCCTTCGTGGAGGCGATTTTTAAAACCCTTTCCATCAGTGCCGAATGGCCGACGTGAACCCCGTCAAAGAAGCCCAGGGCAATCACACGTTTTTTCTCTGTCATAGGTATATCCTTTCGCGCTGCCGCCGGTTATGCTTCAAAGAAGCTCTTGACGGTATGCATGATCCCGTTTTCAACCCGGCCCAGCATGAGAAAGCGCTCGTTGTTGCCGTAAACCCTGTAAAGGCCGTTTTCCGCGCCGACGGGGAAGCTGGCGCCGTTCATGCATTTGGCTGTCTGCTTCTCGTCAAGGCTTATCGCCGGGCAGCTCATGAAAATGGTTTCCACCGGCAAAAGAGCCGGTTCCTGTCCGTCTACGGCTATTTCCGCCACCCGGGCCAGCGTCACGGACTGCTCCAGTTTAAAGGGCCCGACGCGCGTGCGCTGGAGGGAGAACATCGTGCCGCCGCAGCCGAGAAATTTGCCGATGTCATGGCAAAGCGTCCGGATATAGGTCCCCTTGGAACAGACGACGCGCAGCAGGTAATCCGCGCCGGTCTGTTCCAGGATTTCCAGCTGCTCTATAGCAACCGGCCTCGGTTTGCGCTCTGCCTCCTGGCCGCGCCGGGCCAGCTTGTAAAGCGGCGTGCCGCCGATCTTTATAGCCGAGTACATCGGCGGGAGCTGCATGATCTGCCCTGTAAAATGGGAAAGGGCATTTTCCACCTCCCGCCGCGTCGCTGTCACGTCGGAGGAGGCGACGATGCTGCCGGTGATATCCTGCGTATCCGTCTCAATCCCGAGGCGAAGGCCGGCGATGTATTCCTTATCAAATTTTTCACAGAACTCAACCGCGCGGGTGGCGCGCCCGACAAAAACGGGTAACACCCCGGTGGCCATCGGGTCCAGGGTGCCGCCGTGCCCGATACGCTTCTGCTTTAGAATGCCGCGCAGCTTTGCCACCACGTCGTGGGAGGTCCAGCCGGGCGGCTTGTCGATGATCAAAATGCCATTCATAAGACCATACCGCCTCAGCGGGGCTGCGCCGCGTCGGCGGGTTTGCCGTTATCTAGCGGGAAAATTTCGTCCAGGGCCGTCAGCAGCAGCCGTTTTGTCTCCATGACGGGAACGTCCAGGGTAAACCCTGCCGCCATGGCGTGGCCGCCGCCGCCAAAGCGCGCACAGAGGGCGTTGGCGTTCACCTGCGGCGTGGTGCGGACGGACACCTTGCTGTCGCCGGGGCCGGTCAGCTCGCGGATGGTAATGCCGACGATGACGCCCTCAATGGCGCCCGGGATGGCGGCAACGTCGTCCATATCATTTTCAACAGCGCCCGTTTTCGCCATCATGTCCTGGGTAATCACCGCGATGGCGACGGCGCCGTTAAAATAGAATTCCATGCTTGTCGCAATCAGCGCCTCCAGCATGACGCGGCTTTTCGCCTTCGTCCGGAACAGCGCCTTGTTGATATCGCTCACCGGCGCGCCCGCGTCAATCAGATCGGCTGCCGTGCGCAGCGTATGGGCGTTGGTGTTGGAATAGGCAAAGCAGCCGGTATCCGTAGAGACGGCCACGTACAGCGACGCGGCGATGTCGGGGCTGATACTTCCGTTGAGCTCCATTAAAAGCGCGTAGATAATCTCGCCGCAGGAGGCTTTATCGGGCTCCAGGCAGGTCAGGCCGGCATACCCCTGGTTGGACGGGTGGTGGTCGATGCACAGCGCGACCTTGTTGAGGTATTCCATGCCGCCTGCCGGGAAGAGGTCCGTCGATGCGATGTCCACGGCGACCACATGCTCCGGTGTAAAGTCCTCGGGCGCCCAATAGCGCTCGACGTACGGCAGGTAACGGGCCGTTGCCTCGGAATTATATAGGATATACGCCGTTTTGCCGGCATCCCGCAGCCCCTGGGCGAGGCCGGCGGCACAGCCCAGCGTGTCACCGTCCGGCCGGCGGTGCGTGAGGATCAGAAAACGGTCGCGCCCGGCCAGCCAGCGCGCCGTCTCAGGGATTGTCATTGTCGGCTGCCTCATTTCCACTTTCTGGTTTTATGTCAAGTTCGTTTAATATTCTGTTGATATTGGCGCCGTGCTCGATGGACTTGTCCAGATGAAAGCTCAGCTCCGGCGTATATCGCAGCTGCAGGGCGCTGCCAAGCTCCCGCCGGAGATACCCCGCGGCGGATTTGAGCCCCTTCTGCAGCTCCTTTTCCGACTGAAGCCCCATGACGCTCAGGTAAACCTTACTGTATCGCAGGTCGGAGGTTGTCTCGACAGCGGTGATGCTGATCATGCCCTGATTGACGCGGGGGTCCTTGATATTTCTCAGAAGCGACGATAAAACCCGCTGGATATCCTCATTGATTCTGTTGATCTTATTGGATGACATCGTACTTTATCACCTCAGCTTGACAAACCGCAGCGGCGGTTTTGCGTCATGCCTTAATCTGCTCCATAATGAAGGCTTCGATAATATCGCCTTCTTTTATATCGTTATACTTTTCAATGGACATACCGCATTCATAGTTTGTCGCGACTTCCTTGACATCATCCTTAAAGCGGCGCAGGGAAGCAAGGGCGCCCTCATAGATGACAATACCGTCGCGGATCACGCGGACCTGACTGTTGCGGACAATTTTGCCGTCCGTGACATAACAGCCGCAGACAGTGCCGACGTGTGAAATTTTGTACACCTGGCGCACCTCGGCGTGACCGAGGACCACTTCCTTGTATTTCGGCGCCAGCATGCCCTTCATGGCGGCTTCGATTTCGTTGATGCATTCATAGATGACGCGGTAGGTGCGTATATCCACATTGTTGCGGGCGGCGCTCTCGCGGGAGGCGTTGTCCGGTCTGACGTTAAAGCCGACGATTATCGCGCCGCTTGTGGTGGCGAGCATAATGTCCGACTCGTTGATGGCGCCGACGCCGGAGTGGATGACCCGGACCCGGACTTCATCGTTGGTCAGC
This sequence comes from Sporobacter termitidis, assembly GCA_029267955.1. Classification (GTDB taxonomy): domain Bacteria; phylum Bacillota; class Clostridia; order Oscillospirales; family Oscillospiraceae; genus Sporobacter; species Sporobacter termitidis_A. Next base: position 6,696 of record JAJUHI010000025.1, read on the forward strand.
TTCTCCAGCGAGGTTTTAATCGCCTCCGCCGAGCCCTGCACGTCCGCCTTGACAATGATATTGAGGTCCTTGAGCTCACCCTCCTTAATCCGAGAGAACAGGTCTTCCAGAGATACCTTGACGTTTGCGGCCGCGGCGTTTTTCTTTTCAGCCTTGCGCTGCTCCACCAGCTCTCTGGCCATGCGCTCGTCGGCAACGGCGTTGAATGTGTCGCCGGCGTCCGGGACCTCGGACATGCCGGAGATCTCCACGGGTACGGAGGGGCCGGCTTCCTTCACGCGCTCGCCCCTGTCGTTTGTCATCACGCGAACATGTCCGACGGCCGTGCCGGCGATGATAATGTCGCCCAGTTTGAGCGTACCGTTTTGCACCAGCACGGTCATGACGGGGCCGCGCCCCTTGTCAAGGCGCGCCTCGATGACGGTGCCGCGGGCGGCGCGGTTGGGATTGGCTTTCAGCTCGCTCATTTCCGCCGTGAGGACGACCATTTCCAGAAGATGATCGATGCCCATGCCGGTCTTTGCCGAAATGGGGCAGATGATGGTATCGCCGCCCCATTCCTCGCTGACGAGCCCGTATTCGGTCAGCTGCTGCTTGATGCGGTCGGGATTGGCCGTGGGGAGGTCCATTTTATTGATGGCCACGATAATTGGTATGTTGGCGGCTTTGGCGTGGTTAATGGATTCGATTGTCTGCGGCATGATGCCGTCGTCGGCCGCGACAATCAAAATGGCGATATCCGTTACGCTGGCGCCCCGGGCCCGCATGGCGGTAAACGCCTCGTGGCCGGGCGTATCCAGGAAGGTAATCGGGTTGCCGTTGATCTCAACGCGGTAGGCGCCGATGTGCTGCGTGATGCCGCCGGCCTCGCCCTCGGCGACGTTGGCCTCGCGGATTTTATCCAGCAGCGACGTTTTGCCGTGGTCAACATGGCCCATGACGACCACAACGGGCGCCCGGGGCTGCAGGTCTTCCTCGTTGTCGGCGCTGTCGTCGATGAGGCGCTCCTCAATGGAAACGACGACCTCGTGCTCAACCTTGCAGCCAAATTCAATGGCGACCAGCGCTGCTGTTTCGTAGTCGATGACGTCCGACAGGGACGCCATGACGCCGAGCTTCACAAGCTTCCGGACGACCTCGGCGCCGGTTTTCTTCATGCGCGTGGCCAGCTCGCCGACGCTGATTTCATCCGGGATCGAAACCTTCAGCGGGGCCTTCTTGGCGATCTCAAACTGCAGGCGCTGGAGCCGTTCACGCTCCTCCTGGCGGCGCTTGGCGCCCATGGCCATAGACTGATTGCGGCCCTGGCCTTTTTTGGTGATCTTTTCCTTGCCGACCTTGATGCGCTCTGCCCGCTGGGGAACAAGGTTATCCAGCCGTTCGTCGTATTTGTCAATGTTGATGGTAGCGCCCGATGTATCGATAACGCGCCTTTGCGGCTGTTGACGGGGGACAAAAGGCTTATCCTGCTTTTTGTTCTGATCCGGCTTATGGGCAGGCGCGTCGGTCTGCTCGGCAGGCGCCTGCTTTTCGGAGGCAGCTGATTTCTGAGGCTCCGCCTGCTTTGAAGACTCCTGCTTGCCGGCCTCGGCGGCCTTGCCGGAGGCTGCCGGCGCGGCTTTATCGTCCTTTGCGCCGCCGGCGGCAGGCGCAGCAGAGGGGGACTCGGCGTAGATTTCTTCAATGCTGTTAATCTGATGGTGCTGCGTCATATACTCGAAAATCAGGTCAAGCTCCTCCGTTGTCAGAACCTGCATATGATTTTTCGGCGGGGTGGCATATTTGGTCAGTATTTCTGAAATTACCTTTGTGGGGACCTTAAAATCCTTGGCCACCTCATGAACCCTATATTTAAACATCGTACTCATCGCAAAGTCCTCCTCTTGCCGGATCGTTTGTTTCTTAAGTGCTGCTGCGCTTCCTTCTGCCGTTGTCGCACCCGCCGGGCTTCTTCCTCAAGCTTTTCGGCGGCCTCGCTGAAGCTGTCGGGGTCGGCCTCGGCGAGCTTCGAGACATATGTGGCGGCGATACCGGCGTCCAGTATGGCGACCATACCGGGCGCCCCGCGGCCGACAACGGCGCCCAGCTCCTGCTTGGTGAACGGGATGACAAGATGGATGCCGCCGTATTGCCGGGCATAGCCTGCCGCCCGTCGTTTTGAGCCGTCGGAAGCGTCGGCGGCCGAGAGAATAACGCGCGCTTTTCCTGCCCTGGCCGCGATGCCGACGGATTCGTCGCCGATTTCCAGAAAACCGGCTTTTTTGGCAAGGCCGAGAAAAGTGTTATCCATTTCCGCCCTCCATCTGCCCGCGCAAGGCGTCGTAAATATCCTCGGGGATCGCCGACGCCAGCGCCCGTTCCAGGGCCTTTGACCGGATTGCTTTTTTCAAGCAGTCGGCGTTGGGGCATACGTAAGCGCCGCGCCCGGGCTTTTTGCCCTTGAAGTCCAGGGAAATCTCGCCTTCCGGCGAACGGACGGCTCGGATGAGCTCCCGCTTGGGTTTCATTTCGCGGCAGCCCAGACACTGCCGCATCGGTATTTTTTTCTGCATATCGGGCTGCCTCCTCGTTTGAATCAAAATTCAGGCTACTACAGACGGATTGAATGTGTTGATTGGATGCGTGTACGCGGCGTACAAAGAACGTCATCCGGCGCAGATATGCGTTGAACTGCTCTTCAAACACGCAGATTAGCTCTGGGATTCGGGCTTGATATCGATTTTATACCCCGTCAGGCGCGCGGCCAGACGGACATTCTGGCCTTCCTTGCCGATGGCCAGGGACAGCTGGTTGTCGGGGACGATCACGCGGCAGCTTTTGCCGTCTTCCAGAACCGTCACGCTGATGACCTCCGACGGCGCCAGGGCGGAGGCGACGTATTCCTCGACCACGTCGCTGTATTTGACGATATCGATTTTTTCACCGTGGAGCTCTTCAACGATGGCATTGACCCTGCCGCCCTTCGGACCCACGCAGGCGCCGATGGGGTCCACCTCGGGGTCCGTCGACATGACGGCGATTTTTGTGCGGCTGCCCGGCTCGCGGGCGATGCTCTTGATTTCCACGGTGCCGTCGAAAATTTCCGGCACCTCCAGCTCGAAGAGGCGCTTGACGAGGCCGGGGTGCGTCCGGGATATCAGAATCTGCGGCCCGCGGGAAGATTTTCTGACCTCGACGACGTAGACCTTAATGCGGTCGCCCTCGCGCAGCGGCTCCGTCGGGATACGCTCTCCCGGCGACAGCATGGCCTCCGTATATTCGGAATTGGAGCTGATCTGGATGGAAACGCTGCCGGTTCTGGGCTCCACACGGGAGACGATGCCCGTCAGAATTTCGTGCTCTTTTGAGGTGAACTCGTCATAGACGATGCCGCGCTCGGCTTCTCTGATACCCTGAATAATAACCTGCTTGGCCGCCTGGGCCGCTATGCGGCCGAACTTCTTTGCGTCGACCGTCTCGTTGATCACATCGCCGACCTCGGCCTTGGGGTTTATTTTACGCGCCTGCTCGAGGCTTATCTCGGTGCCGGGGTCCTCCACGGGGTCTGCCACCGTTTTCTGAAGATACATATGGACGGTTTTATTCTCCGGGTCCAAAACGACACGGGCGCACTCCTGGCTGGCGGGGGAGTCCTTTTTCAAGGCCGCCAGAAGCGCCTGTTCGATTTTTTCAATCATGTAAGACTGGGGTATGCCCTTTTCCTTTTCTATATCTGCAATCGCAGAGAAAAACTCAGCATTCATTGAAGCGCTCCTCCAAACTCCTGTATTAGCTTATGCGCAGACGGACATTTGCAACGTCCGATCTTGAAAACCGATAAACAGTGCCGGCAACGCTGATTTCAACAGCGTCGTCGCCGCCGTATAGCAGCTGGCCCACAAACTCCTTCCGGTCGTCCTTTGCCCGGTAGAGGCGGACCTCCACAAGGTGGCCGAGAAACTTTTGAAAATCGGATGGCCGGCGAAGTGGGCGCTCGGCGCCGGCTGAAGATACCTCAAAGGTATAGCTGTCGGGAATGGGGTCCTGCCGGTCGAGAATCGGGTCCAGCTCACGGCTGATTGCCTCGCAGTGCTCCAGGGTGACGCCCTCGTCACGGTCGATATAGACGCGCAGATACCACAGGCCCGCTTCCTTGACGTATTCCACGTCCCAGAGCTCACAGCCGTGCTTTTTGACAATGGGCTCGGCCAGCGCCGCGACAATGTCCGTGATTTTCTTCATGTCAAGCCTCGCTTTTATGCCGAAATAACGGCTTTTTCAAGAAAAAATTGAAAAAAGACAATATATCTGTAAATTTACAAAGTTGTGCAAGAAAAAGAGTGGGAAAACCCCACTCCGTCAATCCTACCTTCTAACGTTGGGATTATACCACCATAATTAACGAATTGCAAGCTTTTTCCGTCTTTAGTTTTCCGCGGCAGGCGATTTTATATTATAAGGTTAATCGTCAGAGGGAGGCTTTGCCGGCTGTGTAACATAACTGTAACATAAAAAATGGCAGTTTTAAATTGACATTGCAGGGGGCCTCAACTATAATCAGCCTTGGAATGAAGCGCACGGTCGGTTCGGAGCTACATATGTTTTCGTTTAACTCCGGCGTCCGTGTGTCAAGCAGGGCTGAAACTGGTGTGTGGTGTGCCGCGTCAGACTGTGCTTGGAGGTTTTGAGTGTATTTTGGGGAGCGGCGGTGCCGCTGCCGCTCTCCTTGCCTCCTTCATATGCACCGCAGGCATCGCAGCTCACCGTTTCATTCCAAATCATTTCCCCGGTACTTCCATCCGGACCGGTAATAGCCGAGCCGGTGCGGGTGAATGTACATACACCCGCCGGAACCTGAAGCCACCGCAACGCATGATCCCACGAGCGTCACATTCACCACGCCGGAAAACCGGCATGGGCGCCCGTCAGGGCCCATGAAGCTGCGGGACACGCCGAAGGCGACGGCAGACAAATGCGTGTAAAATCACGCAAATCTAAATAGGAGGAAATACATGAAGAATCTCAAGAAAGTTCTTTCTCTGGTTCTCGTGATCGCCATGGCGTTCAGCCTCGTGACGATTGCGAGCGCTGCGAAAGTATCGGATTATGCTGACGCTGCCGATATTACGCAGAAGAACGCCGTTGATCTGCTTTCGCAGGCTGGCGTTCTGGCCGGAATGGGCGGCTCCTTTATGCCCAAGGACAACTTCACCCGTGAGCAGGCCGCCAAGGTTATTGCTTACCTGATGCTGGGCGCCAAAGCGGCCGACGGTCTCAAGACCCAGACCAGCAGCTTCAGCGATGTGGCTCCCACCCGTTGGAGCGCCCCGTACATTGAGTACTGCGTTACAAAAGGCGTTATCAACGGTCTGGGCGACGGCACCTTTAACCCCGAGGGTAAGGTAACCGGCACCCAGTTCGCCAAAATGCTTCTCACCGCTCTCGGCTACGGTAAGAACGGCGAATACGTTGGTCCCAATTGGGAAATCGCAACGATTACTGATGCTGTCGACAACGAAATCTTCTCCCTGGATGTCGACTACACCGCCCCCGCCACCCGCGAACAGATTGCGCAGTATGCGTATAACGCTCTGCTCCTGGACGCCGTGACATGGGATAAAAACAAGGGTGAGTATACAGCATCCACCAACCCCAACGCGGCGGATTTCTTCGCCACGAAGCTCGGTCTTAGCCGCGATCTCAACAAGACCACAGAAAACGGTATTACCGGTTATAACTGGTACCTGGATAATGTGAAAATCGCATTCTATCCGTCTGAAACCGTTCTTGGCTTCAAGGCTAACGGCGGAGGTTTGTACAACTACACCGACAAGTACGGCGTATTTGCTTTCCTGTACTATGTGGCTCAGCTGGAGCAATCTTATGACATCTATTTGAATGGCTCTACAGTGACCACAACATGGTCCGGCAAAGCCGCCGCTTCTCCGTCCGGCGCAACTGTCATTCCCGTCAACACTAAGTTTGTCTACAACGGCGACGTATACGTTGCTACCGCTGACATCCTCGATTCCGATGTCTATTACTATGGTTTCCCCAAGGCGAAGGCGCTCGGCACGATCCCCGGTGTCGTTTACACCTTCGTCAGCACAGACAGAGATGAGAAGGCCGAGAAGGTCGTCATCACTGAGAAGTCCGTTGCCCGCGCTGCTGCGGCACCGTCTGTCGCCAACGGCTTTGTCTCCATCGACGGTGTTCTGTCGCAGGCCGTCAATGTTGATCAGATTGTCTACGATTCTGACATTAAGGCCAAAGACTACGTCCTCTACTATAAGGATGGTATGGGCATTACACATGTAGAAAAGGCTGATTCCGTCACCGGTACAGTCACGCAGAAGACTCGGACCAATACGGCCTTTGGTGACGCATACCAGCTCACAGTTGCCGGCACGCCGCGTGCGGCTTCCGGCTTGAACGGTGCTACTTTTGCAAATGATGCCTCGTTCAGCAGCTTTGCCACCACGGATTACGGCGTTGAAGGTACCTTCTGGCTCGACGACGGCGGCAACATCATTGCCTATGAGCTCTCCGACGTCGTTCTCACCTCCAACTTTGTCGTTCTCCTCGGCGCGGCTCAGAGCGGTTATGACCTGACCGCGAAGGTCCTCTTCACAGACGGCACCGTCAAGACAGTTCAGGTTGCTCTGTTCAACGACACGAATGTTGACGGTACTGATTATGCTACGGTTGATGCCGGTAAGGACCACTTCTACAGCTACTCTGTCGACGCTAACGGTCAGTACAGCCTGACGCTTGCTCCGGTTGCAAACCGCGTCGCTGTTACAGGTAACATTGTACAGAAGGCTGGCTTTGCTACCGGTGTTGTTGGTGACGCCAACACTGTCTTCCTCGGCGACGATGATGCGGGCGCTACTATCGGCAAGTTCTCCGTAACCACGGGCGTTGCCAAGGCTCCTGAGTATGTGGGCGTTACCGTTGGTGAAGCGCTTGTTGTCAAGGGCGTTGCAAGATTCGTCTACATCGGCGCGGCTGCCAGCGCACCGGCCGCCAATCAGGACATCATCTATGTTGTCAACCCGAATACAAACAACTACTACCCGCAGGTTGGCACAACTCCGGCCTACTACGAGATCGACACTGTCGTTGACGGCGCGATCGTCAAGACCAAGGTTGCTACAAGCTACATTAGCTCCCTGACTGCTGGCCTCAACTCCGTCAGGTACAACCAGTACGGCTATGTGTCCGGCGCTGGCACTGCCATCCCGGCTTCGGACTATGCAGTTGCTACCGGCGTTGTTGCTCCGGCAAACGGCACGATCCTGGTTGGCTCCAATGCTTTCACCTATGACAAAGACACCGAGGTCTTCGTTGTCAACTTTGGCATACTCTCGAAGAGCAGCATCGATTCGATTATTCCTGATGCAAACGATACGATCACAGTTCTCGTTGATCAGGATACGGATGACACGCTCGACTACATTGTCATCACAAGAAACCCCTAAGCGCGCTGAGTAAAGTACAACTGAATCAGCAAAGCTAAAGAGATCCCCCGACGAAAGTCGGGGGGTCTTTTTGCTCAAAAATAGATACATCAATTTCATCCAAATCCCAACATATATTTTGGAACCTTTATTTGACAAGCCCGTCAAATTTCATATATACTTATTTTAAAATAATCCGAAAGAGATGAGTTCCATGAAGTTACTTAAAAGAATACTCTGCGCGGCCCTCGCTGTGTTTATTATAACCTCGGCCGTCACGGCGGTTGCCGCTCCCGTCACGGCAACACCGACGAAGTCGTCTATTTTGATTAACAATAAGAGCGTGCAGATTCAAGGGTACAACATCGCCGGGAATAACTATTTTAAACTCCGGGATGTGGCCATGGCCATGAACACCTCCGGCAGCGCTTTTGCAGTGCAATGGGATGAAAATTCAAATGCCATCTGGCTTAAGAGAGGGCAGCCCTATTTACCCATTGGCGGTGAGTTGTCTTTTACGGAAGTAAAAGACGCTCAAGCTGAACCGGCAACCGCTAAGGTATATGTCAATGGGAAAGAAGCGCCGCTGACGGCATATAACATTGCCGGCTATAACTATTTTAAACTGCGCGATCTGGGTATGTGGATCGACTTTGGCGTTACCTACGACGCGGAAAAAGATACAATTCATATCGATGGAACGCACCCGTACTATGTTGCAAATATCCTGAGTGTTATACCGGATGCGTACTATGACGGCTCAAGCGGGAAGACAACATATAATGCTGCGGATGTGGGGAATATCACCATCACAGGGATCTCAATGACCAGTTATGAGATAACAGGGAAAAATTTAACTGCCGAGAAGGGTTTGCCGATGTTTAGGGGTGTCATCGGCACTTTCGTCTCCCAGCCGGATCAGGTAATGGTCGCGCTTGAAAAAAGCAGAAATCAAGGGAAGCAGACAGTCGAAATAGACGGGATAAACGTCGCTTGTATGTATTTTGGTCAGGAAATGACCGTGGAGATCAGCTGGTAGAAATGATTAAGCCATAAGCGGCAAGAGGTGTCAGTGTGTCCAAAAAACAAACGAAAACCGCGGTACGAGCCAAGCTCCCGTTTGAATGGGGGCTTGCCGTACTTTGTCTGATATTTATTGCTTCGGCAATCATCACGACGTGGCGCATTCAGTGGGATTACCAGACCGGCTTCGCGCTTGTTACCGGTATTGCCTTTATTGGTTTTCTGATAAGCGTAAAAAACAGAGCTGCTTTTAAGCAGACAGGGACGTCATGGCTTTTTATTCTGCTGACGGCTCAAACGCTTTTATATTTAATAGGCCTGTTCTATGGAAGGTATCCAAAGTTTGCCCTGCGCGAATTCTTTACAAACTGCGGCGGACTTTTTGCCTTTTCTATGGCCTTGACGGCATTTTACAGGGGCGGACGGCCAGCGGTTGAGATTGCCCTGCGGCGGCTGGCCATTTGCGTTGCGTTGGTATGCCTTGTCAGCATCGAGCTTGCCACAACGCGGTATACAGCTGGATTTCTGGCCAGGGTAGCGACTTTTTTTGGCGCCCAGGCAAGCTCGGACCTCGGTGCTTTTGAGACGAATACCCGTATGACATCCCTGTTTGGGAACCCGAACGTTTTTGCACCGGTTGCCGTGTTCGGAATTTTCCTTGCGCTGGCTTCCCGGGGGAAGATGGGTGACAGAAGCCGCAGGAGCGTGATATACGTCGGCTGCGCTGCCCTGAGCGCCGCGGCTTTTATCCTCTGCTTCTCCCTTGGTACTATTCTGACATATCTTGCGGCGCTTTTTGTGATAACACTAATCGCAGAAAAGAACACGCGGCTTCAAACCCTCGGCGTGAATCTTTATGCGCTGGTATCCGGCATGGTCGGCGCGGTTTTCGTGTTTGCGCTGCGCGTCCGGGGCATTTTACCCTTGATCGCCGTGCTCGTCATATCACTGGCTGCCGGCTTTGCTTACGCTTACTTAAGACCTGTTAAAGTGCTGTCCCGCGGTACGCGCCCGGCCAAGCTGATTTCTCTTTCAGCCGCTGCGGTGTGCGTTGTGTATGTCGTGCTCGCTCTGCTTATCCAAGGTCCGTATACTCTCGACAAAGGAGAAGGCTTCCGGCGGGCTGTGTCATTAAAAGCGGGCGACTATACGCTCTCTGCCGACGCCGAGCTTAATGTCGACGTTCGATCGATGAGTTATACGCAGGCGGCGTTGAAGGAGACCACGCCGCTGGCTGCCGGCGTATTGAAGGCCGGTGAAAAACTGGCCTTTACCGTACCGGAAGAGGCGGCTGCCGTCTTTGTCGCCGTTTCGGCACCGGAAGCCGCGACGGTCACCACGATCGACATCAGCGGCGCGGCGGGCTCTGAAACGCTGCCGCTCCGCTATCAGCTTGTACCGGAATTTATCGTCAACCGTCTGCAAGGTATCTGGGTCAACGATAACGCGATACAGCGCATTATTTTCTACAGAGACGGTCTTCGGATGGGTATAAAATCACCCGTTTTCGGACTTGGCGGCGGTGCTTTTGAGGGTGAAGTATTTGGTACTGCAGACTATTTTTATTTGACGCGGCACAGCCATAATGAATTTATCGAGCGGTTTATTGACGGCGGCATTATCGGGCTGATACTGTTTGCGGCGGTGCCGGTTATTCTCTGCATCTTGCTTGTCAGAGCGCGGCGGGTCGGAGGCCAAAACCCGCTTTTCCCCCTCCTGGCCGGGTGTGTGACAATGATCTTTGTGCACGCCTTGCTGGAGGTGGATTTTATAATGCCTGCTTACCGGGTGATCTCGTCTGTCATTCTCGCCCTCGCGGCGTATGAATTAAAGGATAAGGCCCCGATAAAAGATGCATACAGGAAAATCCCCATTATTGCATCGTCCGTGCTTGTTGCCGCTGCGGTGCTTTTGGCCGCCGGCAGAATCAGGGCGGTGAACCTGGCTGTGAACGCCCCAACGATGAAAACCCTGAAGTCTGCCGCTGTCCTCGACCCGTGTAATGCCACAGACTACACGCTGTCGTATATTCTTGCTTCGGTGAATACGGACAACCCTGTGATTCATGCTCAGGCTGCAAAATATTTAACGGCGTTTGACCGAAGGACGCCCAACCCCGACGAAGCTTACCTGCTGGCACAATATTACCTGACGAAGCCGGAGCCGGATGCGGAAAAAGGCGCGCTGGCGGCGGAGACAAGCATCCGGGGCAAGCGCGTTGACCTACAGAGCTGGGACAATGTGTTCAGGCTCTACGCATCGGTATCCGATGCCCATGCTGGGGACAGGGCGTTCTCAGATAGGCTCCGGACCTCCGTTTTTGATTTAGCCGCCTACCTCCAGGAGCTCAACGAGACGCTGCCCAAGCAAATCCAGCCGCCCCTGACCGCGTATACCTATCTGCGCGCCGCGTCAAGCCAGGCGTCGCCGGATGATATTATCGATTCGCGCCTGCCCTGCGACCTGAATGCGGACGGTGTTTCGGACATTCTGGACGTCACCGCGCCCGCGGGTACGACCGGCTGGCGGCTGCACGTCCTACTCGGTAACCCGTCAGGCTATACCCTCCGGGTGTACCATAATGACCCGACGGCCGCCTGTACGGTGACGCTGGGCGGTGCTGGCCTGCCGCTTGTCTACGATGAGAATTCAGGCTGCTTCATTGCCTCGATTCCGGGAGGTTACACGGACAGCGTAGAGCTTGCCGTCAATATCGCCGATGGCGGAAGCGGCGCGTACTTTACCGTCAGCGCCAACGGATAAAGCGTTTTTTGACCAGGCCGGCTGTCTTGACACGCATAGGCCCGCATGGTAATATACTGCCAATATAGTTAACATCCGCTGTGAACGGGGAGAGTAAAACGTTCCGTACCATCAGAGAGGGTCCGCCGACGGCAAACCGCCGCGGCTGCAAGCGGGCCTGGGTTACGGTGTTTGAAGGTGCATCCGGGAGCGGGGGGCTGTAATGGCTCCCGTCAGGCCGCGTTAAGGCTGTCGAGGCCGCCGATATTTAATAGGGCGGCAAAATGAGAGTGGAACCGCGGTTTGCGCCGCCTCTTGAACTGTTCAAGAGGCGGCGTTGCGTATGTAACGGACAAAATTACAACATCCTAAGCATCATGTGAAGATGGTTCGCAACTGCCTTTGAAAGGAGATGAATCCGTGTTCAAGCGATTACGAGAGACGATTCGCGCCTATCAGGCGCGGGACCCGGCGGCCCGGAGCGCCTTGGAGGTACTGCTTTTATACCCCGGCCTGCACGCTGTTTTATACCACCGGATCGCCCACTGGCTGTACACACATAAAATGAAGTTTCTCGCCCGATGCGTC
>JAJUHI010000026.1 GCA_029267955.1 Sporobacter termitidis
ACCTCGTCGTCGATAAGGGCGGCGGTTTTCTCCGAGTAGCTCTTCGTCTGGGAGAAATCGCGCCCGATGAAAACGGAATGGCTGCTGTCGTCATAGGAGATCGGCCCGATCCGGTCGCTCATGCCGTATTTTGTGACCATGGAGCGCGCGATGGCGCTGGCCTGCTGAATATCGGCGGCGGCGCCGGTGGAGATATCGTCCAGCATGAGCTTTTCAGCCATGCGCCCGCCCAGGGCGGAGACGATGCGCTCGAACATCTCGCTCCTGGAGTTAAAGGTCTTATCCTCGGTGGGCCGGTAGACGGTCATGCCGCCGGCCTGGCCCCGGGGGATGATGGTGATGTGGTGGACGGGGTCGGCGTGCTCCAGGTAGTAGGAGACGACGGCGTGGCCGGCCTCGTGGAAGGCGGTGAGCCGGCGCTCCTTTTCGGTGATGACCCGGCTTCTCTTTTCGGGGCCAGCGATGACCTTCAGCGTCGCGGCCTCAACCTCGGTCATGGTGATAAAGCGCTTGTTTTTGCGCGCGGCCAAAAGGGCCGCTTCGTTGAGGAGGTTTTCAAGGTCGGCGCCCGTGAAGCCCGGCGTCCCTTTGGCGATGCTGGCAAGGTCCACATCGTCGCCGAGGATTTTGCCCCGGGCATGGACCTTCAGGATGGCCTCGCGGCCCTTGATGTCCGGCAGCCCCACATAGACCTGGCGGTCAAAGCGGCCGGGGCGCAGCAGCGCGTTGTCCAGAATATCCGACCGGTTGGTGGCCGCCATGACGATAACGCCTTCGTTTGTCGTAAAGCCGTCCATTTCAACCAGCAGCTGGTTGAGGGTCTGCTCGCGTTCGTCGTGGCCGCCGCCGAGACCGGCGCCGCGCTGACGGCCCACCGCGTCAATCTCGTCGATGAAGATAATCGCCGGGGCCAGCTTCTTTGCCTGATCAAACAGGTCCCGGACACGGGACGCGCCGACGCCCACATACAGCTCCACAAAGTCGGAGCCGGAGATGGACAGAAACTGCACGCCGGCTTCCCCGGCAACCGCCTTGGCTAAAAGGGTTTTACCCGTGCCCGGCGGGCCCACCAAAAGGACGCCCTTGGGGATGCGCGCGCCCAGGGAGATGAATTTCTGCGGCGCCTTGAGGAACTCGACGATTTCCTGAAGCTCCTCCTTTTCCTCATCGGCGCCCGCCACGTCGGCAAAGGTGACCTTGCGTTTTTCTTCGCTGGCAAGGCGCGTTCTGGCCTTGCCGAACTTCATGACCGACTTGTCGCCGCCGACGCCGGAGCGGTTCATCATCCCGTTCCAGAGCAGGACGAGAATAATGATGAACACGGCGTAGGGGATCAGCTGGAACCACCAGGGCGCCTGCCAGCCGACCTCGTAGTTGAATTCAAATTCTTCATCCGAAATCATGCGGTCGGCGATTTTGTCGCCCAGGTCCTCATAGAAAATGGCGACGTCGTACAGCTCGTGGGTGACGATATCGCTGCCCGTATCGCCGTACGGCTCCTTGAGCTTCATCGTCAGCGTATTGTCCTTGATCGTCGCCTTCTCAACGGCGTCCGTCATGAACAGCCGGTAAACCTCGTCATATTTGATAGCCGTGCCAAGAGGCGTTTTGGACAGCGTCAGAATATAGACGGCGGAAATCAATATGATGAAAACGAGAATATAAAATCCTATGTCACGCGGGCTTTTATTTTTTGGCTTCAAATAATGTTCACTTCTTTCCCTGTGTGTGATCCCTAAGAATAAATCTCGGGTTTGAGTGAGCCGATATACGGAAGGTTGCGGTAATTGCCCGCGTAATCCAGTCCATAGCCCACGTAAAAGGCGTCAACGCACTCGTAGCCGACATAGTCGGCCTTGATCGGAACCCTCCGCCGGGAGGGCTTGTCGAGCATGGTGCAGATTTTCAGGGACGCCGGCTTTAAGTCCAGCAGGTAATTTCTTAAAAATTCCAGCGTCAGGCCGGTGTCCAGTATGTCCTCAACGATGATGACGTGGCGGTTTTCCACAACGGAGCCCAGCGCCTTTGTCATGGTCACCTTACCGGAGGTTTCGGTGCCGGCGCCGTAGGATGAAACGGTGATGAACTCGATTTCACAATGGATGTCCATCTGCCGCGCCAAATCCGCCAGAAAAATAAAGGAACCCTTTAAAACGCCGACAAGCAGCGGATTTTTACCCTTGTAATCCGCCGACAGCTGCGCGCCGAGTTCCTTTACCCGGTTTTGTATCATCTCTTCTGTAAAATATACTTTCTCTATATCATGTTTCATATGCCGTCTCCTCAAAAATTATCTCTACTGCCGTATCTCCAGATTGACCGGCTGCTCTCTTATCAAAACCGAGACCGAGGACGCCGAGAACGCCGATTTCATCGGCAATAACCGGGATGAGGGGACGTTTTCTCGCCGGAATGCGATGTTCGATAAAAAGCTTTTTCAAAGTTTTCGTACCGTTTCGTCCATAAAGGTCTATTTTATCGCCGGTTTCGCGGGGCCTAATGACGATCTTACCACAAATTTTATCATATTTGAATAGAAATGTGGTAAAGGAATTTTGAATTTTCTCCGGGAATTCCGTAAGACGGCAGGTGATGTGAAGGCCCAGCTCCGGGATGACGGCGCTTGTATCTCTGCCGTTCTCCGGGATTTGGACCGTGACGGGTATAAATCCCGCCGCCGTATCGCCGCCGCCGTCGCGGGAGAAGAGTATGCGGCCGTATTCCCGGAAAACCGTCATGCCGGGCAGGGCGATCCGGGCGGATGCGTCCTCCGACGCGCAGAGGGCCAGAACGGCGGCCACATGCTTTGCCGTGGCTGCCCGGCCGGCCAGACTGCGGACGACGCGCCGGGCAACCGGGGCCGGCAACGCGGCAAGTCCGGCGGCGTCCAGCGCGGCGACGCCCGACGCTTCCCGAACCAAATGGTCGGCGATATAGCTTTCGGCCAGACCGGACAGGTACGCCTCGTCCTCCCTTAACAGCGCCGCCGCCGTCGCGACGGATTCCGCCAGGCGGGGGTTGAGCTGCTTTAAGACGGGCACAACCCGGTGCCGGACGATGTTCCTGCCGCAGATGGGCAGGGCGTTGGTGGCGTCCTCGCAATAGGTCAGGGACCGCTGGCGCAGAAAATCCAGCACCTGGTCCCGGGAGACGGTCAGCATGGGGCGGATGACGATGCCCCGCCGGGGCGGGATGCCGCCCAGGCCGTTGGCGCCCGCGCCGCGGGTCAGATTCAGTAAAACCGTCTCGATATTATCTTCTGCCGTATGCGCCGTGGCAATCCTTTCGGCTTTCAGTTTTTCCGCCGTCTCGTGAAAAAAATCGTACCGCAGCCGCCGCGCGGCCTCCTCGATGCCGCAGCCGCTTTTGCGGGCGCAGGCGGCCACGTCGCCGGCGCCGGTGTACAGCGGGACGTTTTTCTCCCGGCACAGGTCCTCGACAAACCGCGCGTCCCTGTCGGATTCCTCGCCCCGCAGCCGGTGGTTGTAATGCAGGGCCGCCACCGTAAAGCCGTATTTTTTAGACAGCTCCAAAAGCGCCGCCAGAAGGCAGACCGAATCGGCCCCGCCGGAAACGGCGGCGAGGACCAGCCCGCTCTTTGGGAACAACCCGTGCTTTTCGGCAAACGATTCAATCTTTTCCAGCATACGCGCTCCTGCGGCCTGGCCTTTTTGCCCGCGCCGGGCCCAATTTGCCCCGGGCAACAAGGCGTGTTCGGCGCTTTACTCCTCGTGATAGCGGTCCAGGGACATATAGGCGGTGTACTCCGGGCGCCATTCCAGCTCTATGGTGTCCAGCTCGCCGCGCCTGTTTTTCAGGATAATGCACTCGGCGATATTCTGCCGCTCGGTCTCCTTGTCGTAGTAATCTTCCCTGTACAGGGCGAGGACGATGTCCGCGTCCTGTTCGATGGCGCCGGATTCGCGCAGGTCCGACAGGAGGGGGCGCTTGTTCTGCCGGCTCTCGTTGGCGCGGGAGAGCTGTGACAGGCAGATGACCGGCACGTTGAGCTCCTTGGCCATGATTTTCATCATGCGGCTGATATCGGAGACCACCTGCGTCCGGTTTTCGCCGGCGTATTTCGTCGAGCCGCCGGCGCTCTGCAGCAGCTGCAGGTAGTCGATGACCACAAGGCCCAGATTGTTCACGCGGCGGCACTGGGCGTTCATGTCCGCGACGGTCAGGGACGGGTTGTCGTTGATCATCAGGTCGTACCCGCTGATGGCGGACGCCGCGGCCCCGAGCCTGGCCCATTCCTCCTCCGTCAAGCGCCCGGTCTGCAGCTTTTTGCTGTCAATCTGGCTGGTGAAGGACAAAATACGCAGCGCCAGCTGCTCCCGCGACATTTCAAGGGAAAAGATGGCAACGGCCTTGGAGGAGGTTTTCGCCACGTGCAGGGCGATATTCAGGGCGATGCTCGTCTTGCCCATACCGGGGCGGGAGGCAATGAGAATCAGGTCCGAATTGTTCAGCCCCAGGATTTTCGCGTCCAGATCGTGCAGGCCGGTGGAGAGGCCCGGCAGGTTGCTGCCGCTCTTGGCCATCTGGGACATCTGGTCGTACACGCTCATGAGGATTTTGGAAATCGGCTCAAGCCCGGTACTGTTGCGGTCCTGCCGCAGGGCGTAAATTTTCTTCTCCGCGGCCTCCAGGATGGCGGCGGCGCCGCCGGAGCCCTCCAGGGCCATATTGTAAATGTCGCCGCCGGCGTCCGCGATGGCGCGCAGCAGCGCCATGTCCCGGACGATGGCCGCATACTCCATGACGTTGGCCGCGGTGGGCGTGATGTTCACCAGCTCCAGCAGGTAGCCTGCGGAGGTTTCCGTCCAGACGCCGTTGACCCGCATCTGCTCCAGCACGGTCACGGGGTCGATTACCATGGAGTATGTAAACATGGAGTAGATGGTTTCAAATATATCCCGGTTGACTGAGGCGTAGAAATCCGACGGTTTCAAGACGCCCAGCACATCCCCGATGCACCGCGCGTCAATGATCATTGAGCCGAGCACCGCCTGTTCGGCTTCTATGCTGTGCGGCATCTGACGGCCGCTGAGCTCATCCATTGAATACCCACACCCTCAAAATATAAACGTATTATGAAAAATAATGATGCCGGAGGCGATTGCAAAACGGCGGGCGATTGATAATCGCCCCTACATGTTTCGGTTCTAACTTTATCGATACCACACGATTTTGCAAGGAACGGTTATCAACCGTTCCGAAATAATCGTTTTGCAACAGCCCTAATTCGCCTGCGACGGTCTCATCACGCTTCCGTGACGATAACGTGGATGGTGCCGGTGATCTCAAAGCCCAGCTTGCATTTGACATCATAGGAACCGAAGGTTTTGATATGCTCCTCCTGGATGATTTTGTTCTTTTCAATCTCGATGCCGTGCTGGCTGAGCAGCGCGTCGGCGATTTCCTTCGAGGTCACCGCGCCGAACAGCTTGCCGGCGCCGCCGGCCTTGGCGGGTATCTTCACGATGCAGCTGTCGAGCTTCTGGGCGATTTCCCTGGCCTGGGCCTTTTCGAGCTCCAGCTTTTTCTGGCGGGCGGCCTCCTTGACCTTCATGGCGTTGATATTGTCGGACGTGGCCTCCACGGCGAGCTTTTTGGGGAGCAGGTAATTGCGGGCGTACCCGTCGGAGACCTCAATCATCTGTCCTTTTTTACCCTGGCCTTTAACATCCTGCTGCAGTATAACCTTCATGTTCGTTTCCTCCAAATATTCGTGAATGGGGCATTGGCCGTTCGGCCTGTCGTCAGCTTTGCGAGTAGCTGTCCAGATAGCTGTCGATGGCGTCCCTGAGCTTTTCCATGACCTTTTCGACGCTCATCCCGGTAATCTGACTGCCGGCGGTGGACTGGTTGCCGCCGCCGCCCAGCTTTTCCATGATGACCTGGACGTTGATGTTGCCGATGCTTCTGGCCGAGATAAAAACATTGTCGCCGTCCGGCGAAACAACGAACGAGGCCTGAATCCCCGCAATGTTCAACAGCTCGTCGGCGGCCTGGGCCGCGATGATCCTGTTTTCCGGCTCGTCGGAATAGGCGATGGCAACGCCGGGGCGGTAGATGCGCGCGCGGCGGATAATGGCATATTTTTCGATGGTGGTGTCAAAGTCGGACTGCAAGAGGCGCTTGACCTCCGTCGTGTCGGCGCCGCAGCGGCGCAGGAAGGAAGCCGCGTCAAAGGTGCGGCTGCCGGTCCGGATGGTAAAGGACTTCGTATCCAGCACAATGCCGGACAGCAGCGCCTCCGCCTCCGCCCGAAGAATATCGGCCGGGTCCACCAGATACTGTATCATCTCCGCCACCAGCTCGCAGGCGGAGGAGGCGTACGGTTCATGGAAATTGAGGGTGGCGTTGTCGATATAGGTGGCGGCCCGCCGGTGGTGGTCGATGACGGCCACATGGTTGCACGAGAGCAGCAGCGCTTCGGATTCCACATGCTCGGGCCGGTTCGTATCGACGACCACCAGCAGGCTGCTGCTGTCGGCGATGAGCATCGCGTCCTGGGCGGAGATGAAGGTGGCCTTGTATTCGGGCAGCTGCCGCAGGCGGTCCACCAGGTTTTCGGCCACCGTGGACTCGATGTCCAAAACGATGTAGGCGCGCTTTTCGCGCTTTCTGGCGATGCAGCAGATGCCGACGGCAGCGCCCAGCGAGTCCAGGTCGGTATACTTGTGGCCCATGACAAAGACGGTGGAGGCGTCGCTCACCAGCTCGCCGAAGGCGTTGGCCATCACGCGGGACTTGACCTTTGTCCGCTTTTCCATCTCGGTGGAATGGCCGCCGTAAAACTCAAAGCTGAACTTGTTTTTGATAACGGCCTGGTCGCCGCCGCGGGACAGGGCCATTTCGATGCCCAGGGAGGCGTAATGGAAGTTCTCGTCAAAGGTTTTCCCGTCCTTGCCGATGCCGATGCTGATGGTGGCGGACACGCCGCCGGCTTTGACGGACTCCCGGACGGCGTCTAGCAGCGAAAACTTCTCGTCGATAAACTTCTTTAAGTGCCGCTCCTCAAACAGGTACAGATACCGGTCGCGGTCGTATTTATTGAGAATGCCGCCGCTGCCGGTGATCCAGGCGCTGATTTTTTCGTCAATGGCCGACAGGGTGGCGGACTTGTCCTTTTCACTTAAATTCTTTAAAAGCTCGTCGTAGTTGTCCAGGAGGATGATGGCGCACACCAGGCGCGAGCCCACGTATTCGTCGTGGATGGCGGCGTAATCCGTCACGTCCACCAGGTAGGCCGCCGCCATATAGCTGCCCGGCTCGCTGGGGGCCTGCAGCAGACTGCCGTACACCTTATACCGCCTGTCGCCCAGCTTGATAAGCGCCGGGCTTTCATCCTTGCCCTCCAGTATCCACTGGCTGGAAAAATCGGGGATCACATCCGTGATGCGGACTTCCAGAAAGCGCTCCCGGTTGCCGGCTGCCGCGGCAAACCGGCTGTTGGCCCAGATGATCTGGTTGTTGTTCGGGCTGAAGATGACAACGGGGAGGGGAAAGTTGAGAAGCGTGTCCTTCGTCGCCGATTCCGTGCTGCTGGCAACGGATTCGATGTAGCGCAGGAGCTTCGCGGCGCGCTTTTTGGCGGTGATGGGCATGTACAGCGCCAGAATGGCCGCCACAGACACCTCGGCGATCGCCAACTGCACCCGGTACTCCCCGAGAAATACCGTGGCGATGGCAAATATCACAAGCAGCAGCAGGCATAAACGTATGCTCGGCTGCAGCTGCTCCAGCATCTTTTTCTTCATAACGACACATCCGGCTAATTTAGTATCAGATATTGTATTATACCAAAACCTGCCCGCCGTTACAATACTATATCCTGCCCCGCCCGCCGCCCCGTCAGGCCGGACGGCGTCCGGCGGCGGATAACCGGCGCGTGTTCGGGAAATACTGGATGGGCAATGTCCGTATGCGCATTGCTGTTTTGTTATTCCCAAAACGCTGGAGGACTTAGTATGAAAGCGATTATCATGGCGGGCGGAGAGGGGACAAGGCTGCGCCCTGTCAGCGCCGGAAAGCCGAAGCCGATGGTGGAGCTTTTCGATAAGCCGGTTTTGGCGCATATCCTCGAGCTTCTGAAAGCCAACGGCTTTCGGGAGGCCTGCCTGACACTCAAGTACATGCCCGAGGCCATCACCGATTATTTCGGCGACGGCGGGCGGTTCGGCATCCGCCTTGAATACCGGATTGAGACGCAGGCCCTGGGGACAGCCGGCGGCGTTTTAAACTGCGCGGACTTTATCGGGCGGGACGACGTGCTCGTCATATCGGGAGACTGCGTCTGCGATTTTGACCTGAAGGCGCTGGTCCGCTTCCACCGGGAGAACGCCGCCGAGGCCACCCTGGCCCTGTACAGCCACAGGGAGCCGCTGGAATACGGCCTTGTGGTCACCGGGGAAGACGGGCGCATCCTGCGCTTTACGGAAAAGCCGGCCTGGGATAACGTGGTGACCGACCAGATCAATACCGGCATTTACGTGCTGGCGCCCACTGTCCTGGACAAGATACCGGCCGGCAAGCCCTACGATTTCGGCCGCGACCTGTTCCCGCGCCTGTTGGCGGAAAAGCGCCCGCTCTACGGCCTCCCCCTGGAAGGCTACTGGTGCGATATCGGCAACGTGGGCGCTTATCTGCAATGCTGTCAGGATTTTTTAAGCGGCGGCCTCCGGCTGGACGGGGAGGTGCCGCAGGTGAAAAAGGGCGTCTGGAGTTGGTCGGGCGTCCCGAAGGGCGTTGACATCACGCCGCCGGTTTATATCGGCAGGGATGTGACCATCGCCGCCGGCGCCGTCCTGGGGCCCGGCGCCGTCGTCGGCGCGTCGTCGTTGGTAGCGCCGGGGGCGGCGGTCAGCCGTTCCGTCATCAACGGCGCATCGATAGGCGAAGGGGCCGTGCTCCGGGGCGCGGTGGTCGGACGCGGCGCCGTCATCGGGCGCGGCTGCGAGATCAATGAGGGCGCGGCTGTCGGCGACGGCGCCCTGCTGGGGGACAACTGCCGGATACGGCCCCAGGCGAAGGTCTGGCCCGGCGTCCGCGTCCCCGCCGGCGCGGCCCTCACCGGCTGCGTTGAGCGGGACTGCCTGCAGAGCCGGATAACCTTTACAAGGCCCGGCGTCGTCGCAACGGGGGCGGGCATGTCGGCGGAAACCTGCCTCCGGCTGGGGGCGGCCGCCGGCGCTTTTAAGCGCGTGGGCGTCTCCTGGCACGGGGGCGACGGGGCCAGGGCGCTGGGGGAGGCCTTCGGCTGCGGCGTCAACGCCGCCGGGGGCGCGCTGTTCCGGCACGACGGCGGCTTTGCTGCCTGCGCGGCCTTTGCGGGCCGGTATTTCGATCTGCCCCTCAGCGTCTTTTTCCAGGAAATAGACGGCGAGCTCTCCATATACTTTTTCGGGCCCGACGGCAGCGCCGTCTCCCGGGAGGTTGAGCGCAAATTTGAAAGCGCCTGCGACGCCGCCGTCATGCCGGCCTGCGCCTACGGCGCGGTCACCAATGTCACCGGCGCGGCGGAGGCCTACGCCGCCGCGGCCTATACCGCCGCCGTACAGACACTGCTGCCCCAGGGGGAGCCTGCCGTTATGTCGAGCTTTAAGCGGGCCCTGGCCGGCCTGACGGTTGCCGTGACGGGGAACAGCCCGGAAAACAGGGCGCTCCGGCAGGCCCTACACCACCTCGGCGTCACCGTCGCCGGCAAAAGGTCCGGCATCGTCTGCTTTGAGGCCCTCGACGGCGGCATGGCGCTGAAGGCTATGGACGAAAAGGGGTATCACATTGACCCGGACAAGATGCGGCTGATAACGGCGTTTATCATGCTCACCAGCGGCGTGCGGGAGCTGGCGGCGGCCTGCGATATGCCGGAGGCCGTAGCCGACCTGGCCGACGCCTTCGGCGCGACGCTCCTGCGCGCCGGACGGGACGGCGACAGGGCCGACCAGCTGCTGGCGCGGCAGCGCGCCCTGTGCGACGGGGTGTTTGCCGCCGTTTTGGTTGCCGCCTATCTGGGTGCCCGGGGCGAAACGCTGGCCGCTCTGCGGCGGTTCACGCCGGATTTTTCCCTGGCCAACAGGGAGGTGCCCGTCAGCGGCAGCCGGGGCGCCGTCATGCGCGGCCTGTCGGACGCCTGCCGGGAGCTGAAGGCCGACACGGCGTCCGGGCTGCGGGTGGAGACGGAAAAGGGGATTGTGCATATATCCCCCCTGCGCGACCGCAGCGCCATCAGAATCCGCGCCGAGAGCTTCCTGGCGGAGCAGGCGGAGGAGCTGTGCGCGGAGTTTGAAAAACTCGCCGTCGAGGCGGACGAAAAATAGGGAAAATCCGTCATATTTGACAAAATGCCGCAACTGGTGTAAAAATCAGTTGCGGCAACTTTCGTTTTTGTCTATAATGTGTGGCGGGTTCATTGTAACCTGATTTTTTATGCTAAGGGCGAATCACCATGAAAAAGACCATTGCTTTAACGCTTGTCCTCGCCGCCTTGATGACCATCAGCGCCTGCGGCGGGGACCTGGCTCCAAATACCGTATTTTCAGTTGACGATCTGGACAAAGCCGTTATCGGCGTTGTGGAGAACACCACGTCAGAAGTTCTCACCGCCGATTACGAAACGGTACGGCTCTACGCCGCGCCCGAGACGCTGCTGCTCGACCTGAGAAACGCCGGGGTGGATTGCGCGGTGATGGAAAAAAACACCGCCAAAGCCGCGATGAAGCAGGTGCGCGGCCTTAAAATCCTCACGGAGTTTGTCAAACTCGAGTTCCGTTTTGCCGTGGCGAAGGAAAACCCCGACCTGCGCGACGACATCAACGCCGCCCTTGACGAGCTCGACAAAAGCGGCGTTCTGAAAAAAATGATCGACGGGTATTTCGGCAACGGCGATTACCGGTACGAGTCGCCGGCGGGGGTTGACCGTTCAAAGGGGACCCTGACGCTGGCCGTCGACGGCAAGCTGTGGCCCTATGCCTATGACGACGGCAGCGGCACTATCGTCGGCTTTGATATTGACCTGGCCCGCGCCGTCTGCGATCATCTGGGCGTGGAGCTGAAGGTGTCTGTCGTCGAGCGGGAGGACCTGATTCAGCTCGTCCAGTACGGCAAGGCCGACTTTTCCTTAGGGTGCATTTATGAATGTGACAAGAGCCGAGAGCTGGTAGACTTTACAAACCCCTACATCGAAAGCACCCAGGTCATCGTGGTGAGAAAATAGGGGGTTGCCATACTGGGCTGTATGCCCATTGTCCGTATGGCTTGCTGTCATAAAAATCCGCGGAAACCAACGCGGATTTTTTAATATGCTGTTGAATATGACGAAGAATTTTAATATAATAATATCATAAAAAATGAGGTGATATTATGCCGAATATCAAGCCGGTCTCAGATTTACGAAATTATAATGATGTTTTAAAGGATGTCGCCGAGGGTGAACCGGTTTTCCTGACAAAGAACGGGCGCGGACGTTACGCGCTGATCGACATTGCTGATTATGAGAGAACACAGGCAACAATTAAGCTTTTAAGCGAGCTTGGTAAGGGACGTGTTTCAGGTGAAGAACAGGGCTGGTTGTCACATGAGGAAATACGGACCCATTTCAGAGACAAACTTGTATGAATACGCTTTATTATTCGCCTGAAGCACTTCGTGACTTGGACGAGATATGGACGTATATTGCACAGGAACTGCAAAACCCTATAGCTGCGGGAAAGACGCTAAGCAGGATTCTTAATAACATAGAAAAACTGCGGGATTTTGCAGAAATAGGGCCGCGTCTATCGTCTGTCACAAGGATTGATAGTGAATACAGATACCTTGTCTGTGGGAATTATTTGGCGTTTTATCGTATTAACGGTAAAGAAATCAGTATCGACCGTATCCTATATGGCAGGCGAGATTATCTGCGGATTCTTTTTGGTGAATTGGCAGAAGACTTATATGATATAAGCCAGTAGAAGTAGAAACGACAATTTTAAGAAACCAAAAACACAAAACGACGGCTTTCCAATCGGAAAACCGTCGTTTCTTTTTTGGTGCGAGAGACGGGACTTGAACCCGTACGCCAAAGACACACGCCCCTCAAACGTGCCTGTCTACCAGTTCCAGCACTCTCGCGGATAGCGCAAGAGCTATTATAGACAGGCGAACGTGTTTTGTCAACAGAATATTTGTGGTATATTGTGCTCATTTGTACAGGCGGGATATCACGTTGGCGGCCGCTTCCCCGAAATACCGGACGGCGGCGAGGGCCTCCTGCAGCGTGTTGCCCGTACAGCCCACCTCCAGCAGTATCGACCCTGTTGTCGCCTGCTGGTTGTAGCGGTACTGGGACAGCTCGATGGGCTTGGCGAGGGACGGGTATAGCGTGTTCATTTCCTTTTGCAGATGCAGCGCCAGCTTAAAGTTTTCGCGCCATTTGGGGTGCTTGAGCCCGGCGGCGTCGGTGCCCATGACGAGCATCACCTGCGCGCAGGTGGTGTCCTCAATCTGCGCGATGGTTTTGTAGACCGAGCCGTCGGCGGCCTCGATGGCGTCCCGGTGCAGGTCGATGATGATTTTGATGCTGGGGTACTGCTCCAGATACGACTGGATCGCCTCGTAGGACCGGTTGTAGGAGCCCTGATAGCTGGGGTAGTCGTAGATGTTCCGGTCGTGGATAAAGGCGATGCCGCGCCCGGCAAATACCGAGGCCAGCTCGTCGCCCACGCGGATGACGCTGTACCTTTTCTCCTGCGTCCTGTACGGGTCGGAGGGTTCGTAATTATTCTCCTTGTCGGGCAGATAGGCCTCGCTGCCGTGGGTGTGGATAATCAGGACGGCCGGGCTGTCGCCGGAAATCGAGATGTCCAGCGGTTCCTTCAGTAAGGCCGCGGTGTTGACATCGTACCCGGCCTTGTTGTTGACGGCAATCGCCTCGGCGCTTGTTTCCTCGGCCGGCTTTGTGATGACCGTCGGCAGCTGGATTTCCTCTTCGAAAGTTTCTTCCTTGCCCAGGTCGTAATACAGGCCCAGGTCTTCATTTTCCGCCTCCTGGGCGGCGGCATCTCCCACGGGGGAGGGCTCTTCTCCGGACGGCGGGGGCGCTGTTTCACCGGCGGCGGCCGGCGCGCCGGACATGTCGGCGGCGGCTGTCCAGGAGGGGTTGCCGCCGGCGGGCAGCGCGGCGCGGACAATGCGCGCGGCCAGGCTGTCGGCCGCGGCCGGGCGCGCCGGGCCCCCGAGCTCAAAGCTCAGGATGCTGCCGGCCAGGCGGCCGTCGGACACCAGCGCCGCAACGTATTTTTCCGAGGCGTCATCCGCGCCCACAGACGAGAGCACGCGCAGCGCCATAAACGCGATGGTAATGACCGCAAGTCCCTTAACGGCTGACGGCAGCGCCGTATATGCCGCGCGGTTTTTGCTTCTTGAGGCCCTGGGCAAATCCACATCACCTCCGTAATGGGACAAGCAGGCTCACGCTTTACCTGTCCCGTTAAGTATATGAGGGCGCGTTTTGCAATATAACGCCGCCGGGCCACGGCTTGCCCGAGGGCGCCCCGGTGTGCTACAATGACGCCGTACGACAAAAAGCAAAAGGACTGGTCCACTTAAATGAAAACAACATATAAGACAAGCGGCGTCTGCGCCAGCCGGATTGACCTGGAGATTGAGAACGGCGTCATTAAATCGGCGCAGTTTTACGGCGGCTGCGACGGCAATACGGCGGGGATTTCCCGCCTTGTGGTCGGGATGGAGGCCGAACGCGCCCGGGAGCTGCTGCGCGGCATCCGGTGCGGGCGGAAGAGCACTTCCTGCCCGGACCAGCTCTCGAAAGCCATCGACGCGGCGCTGGAGAATTAACACTCGGGTTTCGGCGCTCCCCGGCGAAAATTGTACAACAGGGTCATGCTTTTTTGCATGGCCCTGTTGCCGTTTAGACTTTTTTTGCCAACCGGCCCGTCTATAATTGGCTCATCAAAGGGGGGACAGGACGGACATGGCAGTCTATGTGGACGCGCTCTTTGTGATTAACCTCGTCATCGACTATATCGCGTTGCTGGTCTCGGCAAAAATCTGCGCCGCCGCCGCGCCCCGCCTCCGGCTGCTGGCCGCGGCGGTGTTCGGCGCGCTGTACGCCGTGGCTGCCGTTATGCCCTTCGGTGCCGTTTTGGATAATCCCTTTTTAAAGCTGGCGGCCGGGGCGCTGATGGTGGCGGCCGCCTTTGCCGGGCAGCCCAGGCTGCTCCGGCTGACGCTGGTGTTCTTTGCCGTGTCGGCGGCCTTCGGCGGCGCGGTCATGGCCGCCTCGCTGCTGGGCGGCGGCCGCGGCGGGGTGCTGCTGCCGGTGGATATGCGGCTGCTGGCGGCGGCCTTTGCCGTGAGCTATGTCATATTGACCCTGGTGTTCCGGCGCTCGGCGCGGCACCGGCGCGGCGTCATCGTGCCCCTGACGCTCCGCCACGGAGACAGAGAAGTAAACGTCAAAGCGCTCCGCGACACCGGCAACGCGCTGACCGACCCCATGAGCGGCCGCCCGGTCATCGTGGCCGGCATCGGCGATATCCGGCCGCTTCTCTCCCCGTCGGTATCCCGGACGGTGGCCCAGCTGCGCGAAAAAGACGCCGTGCAGGTGCTGGAGACATTGTCCCGCATGGACCACGGCATGCGCTTCCAGTTGGTCCCGTACAGCGCCGTGGGGACAACGGGCGGGGTGCTGCTTGCTTTCAAGCCCGACGAGGTTGTGGTGGACGGCAAAAAAAATACCGGGATGCTGCTGGCTCTGTCGCCCAACAGCGTCTCGGACGGCGGCAATTATTCGGCGCTGCTGGGCGCCTGAGGATAAGAAGCCCTTAATAAACAACCGGCGAGAGAGCCGCCGAATTTTCCGCAAAGTTTGAATGGAGGGTCATATGAACACACTGCTGCGCTTTAAAATCACCGTTGCCTTAAAGCTGTACCGCCTCATGGAGCGGCTCGGCATCGTGCTGCCGCCCGGCGTCTTTTATATCGGGGGCAGCGAAACGCTGCCGCCGCCCATGTCGCGGGAGGAGGAGGCGTATTTTATCGCCCAGCTGCCCTATGACGCCGAGGACGCCAAGCGGACGCTCATCGAGCGCAACCTGCGCCTGGTGGTCTACATCGCCCGCCGGTTTGAAAACACCGGCATCAATATCGAGGATTTGATCTCCATCGGCACCATCGGTCTTATCAAGGCCATCAATACATACGACGCGGAAAAGAACATCAAGCTGGCCACCTACGCCTCCCGCTGCATCGAAAACGAGATACTGATGTTTTTGCGGAAAACCAGCAGCCGGAAGGCGGAGGTCTCCTTCGACGAGCCCCTCAACACCGACTGGGACGGCAACGAGCTGCTCCTGTCGGACATTCTGGGCACCGACTCCGACATGGTGATGCGCCCCATGGAGGACGACGTGGACAGAAAGCTCCTTCACGACGCCATCGACAAGCTCTCCGACCGGGAGCGGGAGATCATCGTCATGCGCTTCGGCCTCGGCGGCATCGAGGAACGCACCCAGAAGGAGGTGGCCGACCTGATGGGCATCTCCCAGTCCTACATCAGCCGGCTGGAAAAGCGGATAATTCTCCGCCTGCGCCGCGAGATTTCCCGGCATATTTAAAACGGGACGAAAAACCGTCGGTATCGCAGCTTTGTAAGGAGCGATACCGACGGCGCTGTTTTATATTTGCCGCTGGGCGTTAAGGGCCTTTTTGTTGATGACGCTGCCGACAATGAACAGGATAGGCAGAATAAACCGGATCAGGCCCGTTACGCTGGAACCGGCGGTGATGATGTCCAGGTACAGCGCGATGACCGACAGCGCGCAGAGAATGACCCCGGCGTAAAAGAAGAAGCTCTCCTTTTCCGGATCGCCGCATTTTTTCAGCCCGATGATGCCGAAAACAATGTCAAGGATGCTGCCAAAAAGCAGCAGGATCTGCGAGGCCATCAGGCCCTTGCTGTTGAGCATGCTCATGTCAACGCCGGGTACGGCTCCCATACCTCCCGTTTTGATCATCGACATGCCCCACAGGGAGAGGAGCGCGAAAATAGTGAAAATCGCGCCGAAAACGATGAACAGAATACTGACGGTTTTGAGAAGTCCCTTGGCGGGCGCGTTCAATTTTAAGCATCCCCTTTTCTATGATGATGAATTTATACCGGATATATATTCCAGAAGCTAAAATAACATACTTTTTTAAAAAATGCAAAAGCCCGCCGGTTTTCTGCTGGCGGGCTTATTGCCGACTTTTTACTGTTGCTGTTCAAACTGCTGCTGTTCAACCGGCTGCTGCTGCGCTGCCTCAACGGCGGCTCTGTTGTTTTGCACGCCGCCGACAATGTAGAGGACCGGGAGAATAAAGCTGATAAGGCTCGTGATCCTGAACCTGTCGTAGGAGGCGTTCATAATCAGGGTAATGAGGGAGATCACGCAGAGAATAATGCCCACCGTGATGAAATAGCTGGCCTTGCTCGGGTCGCCGCATTTTTTCAGGCCGACGATCCCAAGGACCAAGTCCAGCACGCTGATGGCAAGGGAGACCAGTACAAGAACCAGCAGAATGCCGCCGAGGGCGGCGCCCGCGATATCCATGGTGCTCAGTGCCGCCGCGCCGACGATGGCGAGAAGCGATGCGATCGCTGCGATAGCGCCGAAGATAATAAACAGGATGCTGACGACCTTAAGAAGGGTTTTGCCGGGTGCGTTCATAAAAAGAACCCCTTTCAAAATTTAAATAAGTACGTTATGTTTATCGGTAATATTTTCTAATTATTCAGCCGTTTGCGGATAATCGGCGCAATTGACAAAATTTTGCGTATATGAAAACCATAATCATGATAACTGCCGATTTTCACCCCGGACACAAAAACGCCGCCGGAGACGTGTGTCTTCCGGCGGCGCGGGCTTCGGCGTTTTTTATGCCACGGCTTTTCTGTTCATCACCCCGCCGACGATATACAAAGCGGGGAGAACAAACCCGATAAGGCTTGTAAAATCAAAGATGCCCGTCGACATGCTGATGATCAAGGGGATCAGCGTTATAACGCACAAAATGATGCCCGTGGTGATAAAAAAACCGGCCTTGTGGGGGTCTGCGCTTCTTTTCAGCCCCATAATGCCAAGGATCAGCTCCAGTATGCTGGCAATCAGCATGATGATCGCCGCAACGAGCATAATGCCGCCCAGCGCGGCGCCGGCAACCCCCGCCGTAGACAGCGCTGCCGAGCCCAAAACGGCCACGAGAGAAATGATCGCCGCGATGGCGCCAAAAATAATGAATAGAATGCTGACGGTTTTCAAAAGGCCTTTTCCCGGAGCTTCCGTTGATGCTTCCATATCAAGTTCTCCTTTCAAAGAGTATGGTGTCGAGCATATCGTTTGCCGTTTTTGCGATATCATACCTTGGATAAACGATACGGCCGCCTTGAGCCGGTAAATAACCTCTTATTTTGTACGAAAAGCCGGGCGTTTATGCGCCTTTTGACATAAATTTATCCTGCCGCCAAAACCGTATTAAAAGCTCCACCCCAGGAAATACTGACAGTGCGCAATCAAGACCAGCGCGACGTGGTGTTTAACAGGGGAGGGACGATTCATTGGCGGGTAAGGTCGAGATCTGCGGTGTCAACACCGCCCGACTCAAGGTACTCAAAAATGACGAGACGACCGAACTGTTAAAAAGAAGCCGTGCCGGCGACAAGCAGGCCAGAGAAGAACTCATCGCAGGCAATCTGCGTCTCGTG
>JAJUHI010000027.1 GCA_029267955.1 Sporobacter termitidis
AAAGGGCTTTGTAAAGCCCTTTGCTCCTTTTTCAAAAGGAGCCTTTGGTACGAATAACCACGCCGTAGCGCATAATCACCCCCGCACCTTTTCTGTCATTCCCGCGAAGGCGGGAATCCGTGTTCTCATGCCTCCACCTTGGGGGAGGTGGCATTTGCGGAGCAAATGACGGAGGGGGTAACCGCATAGGACGGAGGGGTATGTATGCGCCGGTTGGTGATGTACATATCAAATCGCGGCCCGCTGAGGTCAGCGGGCCCTACGGAAGCTGCGCTGGGCGGAAACGGTAGCGGAAGGGGAGCGCG
Source organism: Sporobacter termitidis (assembly GCA_029267955.1). Lineage (GTDB taxonomy): Bacteria > Bacillota > Clostridia > Oscillospirales > Oscillospiraceae > Sporobacter > Sporobacter termitidis_A. The sequence continues at coordinate 306 of JAJUHI010000027.1, forward strand.
TGAACCCCTTCTGGCACGCGACAATCCTCAGGCGCTCCCGCGCCAGCTCCTTTCAAAAGGAGCCATAGAACGTTCGCAGAAACGCCCGCCAGCCCCGTGGTTTCGGGGCAATGACGGGCCGAATATTGTTTTTCGGGCGCGGCAGGGATATAATAGAAAAAATGCTCGGGAGGATATGGCCAATGCCGGACGACACCATCCAGACAATCGACGCATACATTGCGCAGTATCCGCCGGAAATCGCCGCGCGGCTGAACGCGCTGCGGGAAACAATCCGGGCCGCGGCGCCGGACGCCACGGAAAAAATCAGTTGGAGGATGCCCACCTTTTATCTGAAGGGCAATCTGGTGCATTTCGCCGCCCATAAGAAACATATCGGGTTTTACCCCGGCGACGACGGGATCGCGTTTTTTAAAGACCGGTTTGGGGACTTAAGCTATTCCAAGGGGGCGGTCCAGTTCCCGCATGATAAGGAGCTGCCCCTGGCGCTGGTGGCGGATATCGTGCGGTACAGAGTCCAAAAGAACATAGAAGCGGCGGAAAAAAAGAAGGGGCGGCATTAAAGCCGGCCCCGTTATCATCAGGTTAGAGCAGCTCCTCTTCAGTAATGCGGTCGCTGTGCTTTAAGAACATGGGCGCCACCAGGCGGTAGCTGGGCAGATTGACGGCGATGTCACGGCTGGCGTAGTAGATGGCCAGGCCGTTGATGCTTGTCCAGAATAGGATGGACAGCTCCATGGCGTCGCCGTCCACGACGGCGCCCTCCAGCTGGCCCTTGCGGAAAATCTCCGCCATAATCCGGTAGGCGATGTCGCGCTTTTTGTCCAGGTGGGCCTGGGCCTCCTCGGAAATATCCGCCTGATACGCCACCTGGGCGATCATCCGGCAGGTCTGGCGGAAGCGGGCGCTGGTTTCAATCGTTTTAAACAGAATCCGCAGGGCGGACAGGATTTTTTGGCCGCTGGGCTTGTTCATATCGCGGACGAAGCGGGCGGTGTCGTTGATGCGCTCAATGGAATCGTCCACAAGGTCCACATAGATGGCTTCCTTCGAGGGGTAATAGTAGTACAACAGCCCCTGCGCGATCTTGGCGGCCTCGGCGATATCCTGAATGCGCGTGGCGTTGTAGCCCTTCAGCGAAAACTGATTGAGGGCTTCATTGAGAATCAGCTCTCTCTTTGCGTCTCTCATTCGCTTGTTCTGTGCGGCAGTCCGGGCCATGCAACCACCTCCCAGGTTGGTACTATTACCGATTGAACGTATGTTCAATATATGTTACAGTCGCTGATTTGTCAAGTGCTGGTATCCGGCCAGAGAGCTTGTCTCCGGTAGTATTTTGCCATATTTGACAGGTCGGAATTTGCTGAAATCTGGAACCGAAACGGGGCTAGTAAAAAAATGAAACGGGACGGATACAAAATCATGTGCGGCTGGGCCGCCGCCCTTGTATATATTGTGGTGCTCCTGAGAATTACCGTTTTCCGTCAAAATTTTCTTCAGCAGCCGCTATTTTCCGCAGGGGTCATCAATATTTTTTCATTGTCAGATTACCTAAAAATTCTATTCTTGCCTTTGGCACCGGGATCAGCGAGCTGGGCGATTTGCTACTCAACACGGCCGGTACGCTGCTGGGCTGGCTTGCGCACCGGCGTTTGACAGGGGCCGGTAAATCAGTAAAGAGGGGTTAGGTATGCTTTTGGCTTCTGAGATTGAGTTGTTTTTGACGGACAACGGCGCCTATGACGTCGGTTTTGCGCGTATTGAGGACGGGCCGCCGGGCTTAAGCTACGCCATTTCGGTGGTGGTGCCGCTGTCGGACGCGGTGCTGGATGAAATCGACGAGGGGCCGACCCACACGTATTTTCATCATTACCGGACGGTAAACGCCCTGATCGACCGGATGCTCCTGCAGACGGGGATACTGCTGCAAAAAAACGGCTACCGGTACATGCCCGTGCCGGCGTCCCAGACAATCCATTCAGGGCCCGGTTCCCGGTCCCATCGGGGGCTGTACAGCCATAAAAAAGCCGCCGTCCTGGCGGGGCTCGGGACCATCGGCAAAAGCGCGCTCTTTCTGCACCGGGAGCTGGGCCCCCGGGTCCGACTGGGGACGCTGTTTACCGACTGCCCGCTGCCGGTGCGCGGCGGGATCATGCCGTACCGCTGCGAGCACTGCTCCGCCTGCGTCGACGCCTGCCCGGCAAAGGCGATCCGGGGCGAAAGCTGGCAGCCGGGCCTCGAGCGGGAGGCGCTTGTCGACGCCCACGCCTGCAACGACTACATGCGCGCCCACTTTATGGGCATCGGGCGCGGCGCGGTGTGCGGCATCTGCGTCAAGGTCTGCCCCATGGGGAGAGCGCGATGAATATTGTACTCATCGGCATGCCGGGGGCGGGGAAGAGCACCGTCGGCGTTTTATTGGCCAAAACGCTGGGTTATGATTTTATTGATACGGATATTGTGCTCAGCCGGCGGCTGGGCCGGACGCTGCAGGCGTACTTGGACGATAAGGGCACCGACGCCTTTTTGAAGGCCGAGGAGGCAACGGCGCTGGCGCTTAAGTGCAACGAGACCGTGATTGCCACGGGCGGCAGCATGGTGCTGTCCGAGCGGGCCATGGCGCACCTCAAGCGGGGGTCCACCACTGTTTTCCTGGACGTCCCGCTGACCGAGCTTGAAAAGCGGCTGAAAAACATCAAAACCCGGGGCATCGCGCTCCGGCCTGGGCAGACGCTGGCGGCGTTGTTTGACGAGCGGCTGCCGCTGTATAAAAAATATGCCGACCTCATCCTTGAGGCCGGACGGGCCCTGTCGCCGGAGGATGCGGTGACGCGGCTGACGGACATGCTGGGGAAACGACCCGGCGCACATATCCATGAATGAACCCGGAGGAACAATGACCAGAGAACTGACGAAACAGGAGCTTGACGCAAGGCTTGCGCGTTTCCGCGCGGCGATGGATGCCCGGCATCCCGGTTGGGACACCGCCGTGCTGGTGGGCAGAGTCAACCAATATTACCTGACAGGGACCATGCAGGACGCGCTGCTGATGATCCGCCGCGACAACAGCCCCTGCGGCGGCGGCCAGTGGCTGTTCGTGCGGCGCAGCTACCAGCGGGCGAAGGACGAGTCGCCCTTTGAGACGATCCATCCCATCCAAAGCTACCGGGATGCGGCGGAAATCGCCGGCAGCGACTGCGGAAACACGTATATCGAGACCGAGATCATGACCGCCGAGATTTTGGAGCGCTTTAAAAAATACTTCCATGTGGCGCGCATCGGCGCGCTGGACAGGACGATTTTAGCCGTCCGGGCCGTCAAATCGCCCTATGAGCTGGCGGCCATCGAGGAGGCCGGCCGCCGGCACAACACGCTGATGACGGAGATTATCCCCGGTCTTTTGCGGGAAGGGATGAGCGAGGCGGAGCTGGCCTCGGAAATCCAGATGAAAATGATGGAGATCGGCCACCACGGCGCCACGCGGTTTCAGATGTTCCAGACCGATCTGGGATTCGGGCAGATCGGTTTTGGGACAAACGCGCTGTACCCGACAAACTTTGACGGCCCCGGCGGGGGACGGGGGCTGTCCGCCGCCGTGCCCATCCTGGGCAGCCGGGAGCGCCTGCTTCAAAAGGGCGACCTCATATTTATCGATATCGGCTTCGGCGTGCGGGGGTACCACAGCGATAAATCGCAGGCGTATCTCTTTGGCGGCAAGCCCACCGAGGAGATGATCCGCATCCAGAACGGCTGCCTCGACGTGGAAAAAAATGCGGCCCGTCTCCTTGTGCCCGGCGCGCGGCCGTCGGAGATATACCGGACGGTCATGGGCGCCTTGAGCGAGGAGTTCCGGGCAGGCTTTATGGGGTATCTGGACAGGCAGGTCAGCTTTCTCGGCCACGGGATCGGGCTGAACGTGGACGAACCGCCGGTCATCGCCGAGGGCTTTGACGAGCCGCTGGAGGAGAACATGGTGATTGCCTTGGAGCCGAAAAAGGGGCTCCGGGACGCGGGGCTGCTGGGCGTTGAGGATACCTATATCATCACCCGGGACGGGCCGAAATGCGTCACCGGCGGCGGCTGCGGCATTATTGAGGTTTAAGCCTTACTGTACCATGGGCATGGCCTCGTCGGCGTAAACGAAGCGGCAGCCGTAGGAGGAGCAGACATCCCGGTTTGTCAGCTGGGTTTTATGGCACACCGGGCAGATCACAGCGCCCAGGGACCTGGACTTGAACAGGGCGGTCTGGTCCTCCGGCTGCGGCTCCGGCGCGGCCGGCCCGATGTCGTCATGGCGCGATACATAGGGAGCGCTTGACGGGCTCCCGAACAGCGTGCCGGTGACGGCGGCGTCGCGCTGGTTTTTTAAAATTTCCTGGAGGCTGCCGGCCATCTCCGAGATCAATTCGGTCTGCGCCGCCTGATTCTCGACCAGCTCCGCGAAGCCCTTGAATACATACCTGTAGATAAAGGCAAAAAGAACGCCGACGGCCATGATAACCAAAAAGATGAGAAAGCCGCCGGGCCCAGAGGTGCTGGTCATATAGAGAAAGCCGAAAATGACCGCCATGAAAATGAAAGCCAGGAAGAGTATATCCGACAGAAGGTGAAGTTGTTTTCCGGTTTGCTTCACATGCAACGCCCCCTAAGATATCGAAATCTGCTGTAAATGACGTCCATACGTATTTATCGGAAAAAAATGTGTTGAAAAAAGGGAAAAAGCGAAAAATAGGAAAAAATATGGAAAAACAGCCGCCGTGAATAATGGCGTTGCTGTGAATATCGGCGGTTTTGCTGCGGATACTATTATCGGCCTGAAGATGTGATGATGAAGAGAACAGAAGAGTTTAAAATGGCGGGGCAGACGGGGTCTGTCCCGCCGCCTTCTTGCCGGGGTGCTTATTTTTTTGTACAATGGCGTCGGAATACATGAGCGGAAAGGAGCTGCCGATGCTCATAACGGCCAGCCGGCGGACGGATATACCGGCGTTTTACAGCCAGTGGTTTTATAACCGCATACGGGAAGGCTTTGCTATTGTCGCAAACCCCTTAAACCCGCGCCGGAAGAGCAGGATCGACCTGTCTCCCGGCGTGGTGGACGGCATTGTCTTTTTCACCAGAAATCCGCTGCCGATGCTGGAGAAGCTGCATCTGATCGCGGCGTACCCTTATTACTTTCATGTCACCCTCACCGCCTACGGCGCCGACGCCGAGCCTTATAGGCTGCCTGTCGATACCGCCGTCCAGGCCCTGCGGCGTCTGGCCGACGCCATCGGGCCGGCGCGGGTGATCTGGCGGTATGACCCGGTTTTTTTAAGCGATACGTACACGCCGGACTTTCATATGGCGGCGTTTTCCGAGCTTTCGAATAAATTGAATGGATATTCAAACAAATGCGTGATCAGCTTTGTTGACGATTACAGGCATATCAGAGGCAATATGAAAAGCCTCGGCGCGCGGACGCCAACCGTGAGCGAGATTGACGATCTTGCCCGGAGCTTTGTAGTTAGCGCCCGGGATGCCGGCATGGCTCTTGAGACCTGCGCGGAGGAGACGGACCTGTCGCACTGCGGCATCGGGCATGCCCGGTGCGTCGATCACCGGTTGTTTGAGGCGCTGACAGGCTGCACGCTGGATATAAAGCGGGATAAAAATCAGCGGCGCGCCTGCGGCTGCTCGGAGAGCATCGACATCGGCGCCTACGGCACCTGCCCTTGCGGCTGCCTTTACTGCTACGCCAACCACAGCCCGCAGCTGGTGCGGTGCAGGCGGGCGGACTATGACGAAGCGTCGCCCATCCTGTGCGGCCGGCTGCAGGCGGCGGACACGGTGACGGCGCGGCCGGTGAAATCCCGCCGGACAGAGCGTCCGCCCTTATTCTAAGCGGGAGCGGGCGGCATATTAACAGAAAATGGAAGTGAAATTTACCGATACGGATGGTATAATGCATGGTACTTCATTGAAACGGCGGACACAGCATGAACTCCTTATCCCATATTCTGATCGGCAGGCTATTGTGTACATATCTGAAACAGGTTCACGGCGTCACCCTGCGCAGGGGGAGCTTTCTGTACGGCAGCCTGCTGCCGGACTATCTGCCGCGCTACAAGAAGGCGCCGCACAAGCCGGTTTATTGGGAGGCGCATTTGAAAAGCGAGCTGGCCCAGCTGGCGCGGCGCCGCCGGGCGGGAGAGCGCCCGGGGCGCGATTTTTCATTGCGTTTGGGCGTGGTGTGCCATTTTCTCGCGGATTTCTTTTGCCACCCGCATACCGGGGGATTCTCCGGCGGGTCGCTGGCGCATCTCAGATATGAGTGGGCGCTGCACAGGTTCGCCCGGAAAAACCTGCGGGCGCTATGCCGGGCCGGGTTCGGCACGCCCCACGACGCCCGCCTGACGGCCGCCTGCGGCGGGAGCGGCGGCGGGGGCGCTTACGCCCGGTTTGAAAGGCTGTACGGCGCTTATCTGGCGCAGACGCCGTCCTGCTTAAACGACGTTTTGTACACTCTCAGCGCCGGCGCCGACATGCTGGGGCTGACTGCGGGCAGGGCCCGGCCGGATTGGACGCGGGCCGGAGGTTGGCCCGATACCGGCCGCCGCGGAAGCCGCCGGATAAGACGATATGCAATTGAAAAAGCGCCGGAGCCTCTGTCGCTCCGGCGCTTTTTGCCGATTTGAAGCACCTTGCAATTATTGTATACTCGTATTAATATTGGAAATAGAAGCACCGCCGCTGAAAGGCGGGAGAGGGTTTTTAAAAATGGTCTGATATAACCAACAAGCAAAGACCCATATTGATATGGAGGTGATCTCATGTACGAGGAAATTTCTGAAAACAGGTTTTTCTCCCGCGTTTTTTTGAATATGACCTGGGTGCTGGCGCTTACGGGGCTTGTGGCCTACGGCATGGCGACGTATCCGCCCTTTTTACGGGCTGTTGCCGGCAATGTGACCCTGCTGGTGATTCTGGTTGTCATGGAGGTTATCCTGGTGGCTGTCCTGTCGCGGTGGATATCGTCCCTGAGCATCGGGGCGGCCTACACCGGTTTTGTCGCTTACGCGCTGGTCAACGGCGTGACATTATCGCTGATTTTCCTGACGTACACGGCCGCGTCCATTTATACGGTGTTTTTTATCTCGGCGGGCCTGTTCCTTGCGATGAGCCTGTTCGGGTTTGTGACGAAATACGACCTGTCGCCGGCGAGCTGTTTTCTTTTTATGGCGATGTTCGGCATCCTCATCAGTACGGTGGTCAATCTGTTTATCAACAGCTGGGGCCTGATGTTTTTATACAGCGCTGCGGGCGTGCTGGTTTTCGCCGGTTTGACGGCGTACGACACGCAGTATCTCAAGCGGGTGTTTGCGGAGACTGCCCAGACGGACGAGATGCTGGAGAAGGCGGCCATCATCGGGGCGCTGAAGCTGTATCTCGACCTCATCAACCTGTTTCTAGCCTTCTGCGCATTTTCGGAAAGCGCCGGTAACGGGGACGCCTGCTTCATGCAGGGCACGGAGAGGCTCTGACGATGCCGGGAAGGCGGTAAAGACCATAAACTGCGAACGGGAGACCGGTGAACGGAGGTTCACGGTCTCCCGTTTTGACGTCAAGTTTACATAAGAATGACTTTTGCTACAATTTTGTACCATTTTATTGTCAGGGAACCGCCCGCCGAGTATAATATAGACAGTCAGATAAACGGAGGTGGTGTGATGCCGGCGCGCAGGCCCTTTAAGACGGTAAAGGAGTTTGAAAACCGGGTGGCGACCTATTTTGAGCAGTGTCAAAGGGACGGCATTTACCCGGATGAAGCCGGTTTGATCCTTTTTCTCGACCTGGAGCGCGACGCTTACGAGCGCTACGCCAGCGGTGCGGAGGGGAAGGGGTATGCCGCCTGTCTCCATAAAGCGCGGCTGCGGCGGGAGAGCATCCTCGTGCGGGACATCTACGGCACGGACAAGGCGGCCACGGGCAAGATTTTCTTGGCGCGCCAGGAATCCAACGGCGGCCTGACGGACAAGCCCCGCGAGGAGACCAGGAAAGTGACGGTGGACGTGCGGATCAACGGGGGATACAACGGCGAATTTGATTAAACATGCAGACGGGAGAAGGACATAGACGCCCTCTGCGCGTACCCCCTCCGCCGCGCGACTTCTCCGAAGTCGCATGGGCACAATGACAGAGTGATAGACGGGTAAAACGACGCAAAAGAAAGGGTGTTGCCTGTGAAAGCCATTCTGAATCATCACGACGCGGTATGCCCCTGCTGCCAAAAGCGGCTGTGCCGGGTTTTAAAAGACGGGTATGCCTCCGGCATCGAGGTCTGGTGCAAAACCTGCCGGGCCCCTGTACAGCTGGAAATCAGCCGGCAGACACCCGGAGAGAAGCCCGTCAGATAGACGCTGTCTTTTAAAATTACATACAGAGCCTTAGAGCCGATGGACTGTTTGGGGAGACCCGTGCAGGCTGCCGGCTCTGTTTTTTTAAAACGGCGGGCAAGCAGGCCCGGTGAAAAGCGTAAAAAGTCGATCGGGCAGGCCGCCTGCCGCCGCGAGGAGTAAAGATGGGAAGGAAGAAAACGGTCAAGCAAAAGAACGGCGGGCTGGTGCTGGACCTGGGAGAAGGAAACCCCAAGCAGAACCTGTTTTATATGAGCCGCACACTGTACACAGCCTACGGCGGGGCGAAGGGCGGCGGCAAGACCCATGCCGTCCGGACGAAGGCCGTGGGCGGCGCGGTGCGCTGGCCGGGTATCCGCATCCTCATTGTCCGGCGCACGTATCCGGAGCTGCAGCAAAACCACATCGAACCGATCTTGAAAATCGTGCCGCCGAGCCTGGCCACGTACAACAGCACGCTGCACACGCTGTATTTTACAAACGGCTCGGTCATCAAATTCGGCCATTATCAGAGCGCCACCGCCGAGCAGGTATATCAGGGGCAGGAGTACGACTGGATTTTCATGGACGAGGCCACCCAGTTTACCGAGCGGGAATTCCGGTATCTGGGCGGCTGCCTCCGGGGTACGCGGGAGATCCCGAAGCGGTTTTACATCACCTGCAACCCGGGCGGCCCCGGGCACCGGTGGGTCAAGCGCCTGTTCATCGACAGGGACTTTAAAACCAACCAGGAAAACCCCGAGGAAAACGAAAATCCCGACGATTACAGCTTCATCTTCGCGTCTGTGGAAGACAACGCCCATCTGCTGAAGTCGTCCCCGGCGTATCTGGAGATGCTCTCAAGCCTGCCGGAGAATATCCGCAGGGCATACCGCTACGGCGACTGGAACGCATTATCAGGCTCGTATTTTTCCGAGTTCTCCGAGGAAAAGCACATCGTCCGCCCCTTTCCGATACCGGAGGACTGGATACGGTACCGGTCCCTGGATTACGGACTGGACATGCTGGCCTGCCTGTGGACGGCCATCGACCCCGCCGGCCGGTGCTATGTGTATAGGGAGGTGAAGCAGCCGGGGCTGATTGCCTCCGAGGCGGCCCGGGTCATCCTGGACAACACCCTACCCGGCGAGCGGCCTGCCGCCACCTTCGCGCCGCCGGATATCTGGAGCCGGCAGAAGGATACGGGTCGGTCCATGGCGGAGATTTTCGCCGGCTGCGGCGTGCCGCTGCTCCGGTCCGACAGCGGCCGCGTCCAGGGACACATGATGATCAAGGAGATGCTGATGCTGCGGCCCGACGGGAAGCCCGGGCTCGTCATCTTCGATACCTGCCGGGAGCTGATCAACGACCTCCGGGCCATTCAGGCCGATGAGACCAATCCCAACGACTGCGCCAAGACGCCCCATGAGATCACCCATACGGTGGACGCCCTGCGCTATTTCTGCGTGTCCAGGACCGGGCCGCATCCAGCGCCGCCGCCGGAGGACGACGACGGCGAGGGCATCTCTTACGACTACTTTATGACCGGCAGGGAGCTCAGCCCGGCGTATATCGCGTATTGAGGGGCAGGTTAGACGCTTTCGTAGGGCCCGCTGACCTCAGCGGGCCGTGGAAAAACAAAGTGAAGTAATAGATTGAACAACTATTCAAAATAATAAATATCGCTGAAAGGAGGCATGGCCGCATGGAAATCATCATCCTCATATCCCTTGATCTGCTCTTTCTCATTCTGCTGGCTTGCTGCGTGTCGCTGGATAAACGGATGAGCCGGCTGGAGAAGGCGTGGGACCGCCGCTTCGACAGGCTCGCCATGAAAGTCTTGGACTGCCGGCGCGAGCTTGAAGCGCTCAAGTACAGCGCTGACAAGCCCGGTGATGCGGCGGAGGAGGAAAATGAGGGCGAGGAGGAGCGGTTGAAGGACAAGCTGGCGGAAAAGCGCTTTACCGACGGCATCGCCAGTATTTTGGCCTATGATTCCGGAATGGGCAGGAGGGCAGTAAATGCGGAAGGAAAATAATCAGGACTGCCGGACGGTGTGGAAGGCGTATGAAAAAGGGCTTGTCTATAAAACGCAAATCGGCCTTTTCGAGACCGTGCGGAACAACGAGAACTTCTTTATCGGCAAGCAGTGGGAGGGCGTTGAATCGAACGGGCTCCCGACGCCTGTGTTCAACTTTCTCAAACGGGTGGTCCTGTTTACCGTGGCCAGCATCACGTCCAGCAATCTGAAAATGCGGGCTATCCCCCTGGACGATGCGGCGGATACCGACACCGCGGAAGCCGCGGACATCGTCAACCGAGAGTTCGACAAGCTGTTTGAGATGAACAAGATGGGCGCGCTGGTCCGCGAGTTTCTGCGCAACGCCGCCGTGGACGGCGACGGCTGCACCTATACCTACTGGGACCCGGACGCGGAGACGGGACAGGCCAGCCGGGGCGCCATCGTGACGGAGATCATCGAAAATACCCGCGTCTTTTTCGGGAACCCCAGCGACCGGCGCGTCTCCAGGCAGCCGTACATCATCATTTCCAGCAGGGAGCTGACCGAGGAGGTCCGGAACAGGGCCAGGGAAGCGGGGGTTGCCGGATGGGAGACCATCACCGGCGACACGGACAACCGGAACGTCAGCAACAGCACCTCGAATCAGGACGATATGACAACGGTGCTTTTAAAGCTGTGGAAAAACCAGGAGACCGGAACCATCTGGGCATACGAATGCACCCGGACCTCCGACGTGAAGCCGGCCTGGGATACCGGACTGACCCAGTACCCGGTCACCTGGCTGTGCTGGGACTACATACAGGACAGCTATCACGGCATGGCCATGATCACGGGGCTCATCCCGAACCAGATATTTATCAATAAGCTATACGCCATGAGCATGATCAGCCTGATGACGACGGCTTATCCGAAAGTCGTCTATGACAAAACCCGGGTCAGCAAGTGGGACAACCGGGTGGGCGCGGCCATCCCGGTGCAGGGCGGCGACGTCAGCAGCGTCGCCAAAATCATCGACCCGGCGCAGATTTCGCCCCAGATCGCCCAGTTTATCCAGATGGCCGTCAGCGATACCCAGGCGCATCTGGGCGCAACGAACGTGGCCCTGGGCGACGCCCGGCCGGAAAACACCTCGGCGATCATCGCGCTGCAGAAGGCCGCCGCGGTGCCCAACGAGTTAACGCGCCAGAATCTCTATCAGAGCCTGGAGGATTTAGGCCGAATCTACATCGATTTTATGGGCGAGTATTACGGGACGCGGGATGTCCCGGACAACGCGCCGCAGGCGCCCGGCGCGGAAAAGGGCGCTGCCGGGAAGAGGAAGAAGCCCTTTGATTTCGGCGTGCTGAAGAGGGCGAACCTGACCCTGAAGCTGGATGTGGGCGCCTCTTCCTACTGGTCGGAGATTGCGTCCATGCAGACGCTGGACAACCTGATGATGCGCGGAAAGCTTGATCTGGTGGATTACCTGGAGCGTGTGCCGGACGGCTATATCATCAAAAAGCAGGAGCTGATCGACAAAATCAAGGCCGAGCGGGAGAAGGCGGAATCGGAGAGAAGCGCGGCCAATCCGGCCTTGGGAGCCGGGAAGCTGCCGCTGCTGGCCGGCGGGGCGCCGGGCGCCGGCGGTGCCGGACCGGGCGCGTCGATGCCGGCCCAGGCCCAGAATCTGCCCGAGATCGTGATGAAGGCGATGGCTGCCGCGGCCCAGCCGGTGTCGGCGGCAGGCGTAAAATGAGAAGTACGGGGCTAAACCAAGCCCCATAGACCGCCAACCACAGGCGGAATATCCACTCACGAAGTGGGGAAGGAGCAGGATCAATGAACGAGGATAGAGTATTGGGACAGTCAGGCGGGATCGGTACGGCGGAGGACGGCCCCCAGGCGAGCGTCATCGAGAACGATTGGTATGACGCCGGGGGGTTTACGGCGGTACCGGCGTCTGAGCGGGGGGACGGCCCGGCGGACAGTGACGCCGACAGCGGCGATACCGGCACGCGGCCCGATACGGCGGCGCGGGAGGCCGACCAGAGCTTCCGGCTGAAGTATATGGGTCAGGAGCTGGAGGTGTCCAAGGACGAGCTGATCACCCTCGCCCAGAAGGGCAAGGACTACGACCGGATCCGAAGCCGGGCCGACGCCATGGCCGAGGCGCTGCGCGAAAACAGCGAGTATCGGGCGTTCCTGGAGGAGCTGGCGTCGAGGTCCGGGCAGAGCCTGGAGGAGTTCATCGGCAAAACGCGGCAGGCGATGAATCTGACGGTATCGGGTAAACCAACCATGCCATCGTCGCCCCCGGCGGACAACAACCCGCCGGGAGCGCGGCAGAGCCCGACGGCGGAGACAGACGCCGGCGCAATGAGCGCCGCCGCGCGCCGCGACCGGGATATCGCCGAGTTTCTCTCCGAGTACGGGATGGTGGACCCGCGTGCGATCCCACAGGAGGTGTGGGACGCCGTCAGAGCCGGCAAGTCACTGCTGGCAGCGTATCAGAGCTATGAAAACAAGCTGCTGAGGGCCTATATCGAGGCCGAGCGCAAAAACCGCGAGAACAGGTTAAAGACCGCCGGTTCCCGCTATACCGCCGGGGCGACGGAGCCCCGGGGGGAAATTGAGGACGACTGGTACAACAACGATTAAGGATGGAGGTACGCTATGAGCATTAATCTGACAACCAAGTATTCGCCGCTGATTTCGGAACGATTCAAGGCGCAGTCCATGACCGAGGCGTACGCGGGCAAGAAGTTCGATTTTGACGGCGCGCAGAGCATTAAAGTCTACACCGTCGACAAGGTGACGCTGGGAGATTATGACCGGGAGCGCCCCGGCGGCCGGTTCGGCACCGTCAGCGAGCTGGGGGATACCATCCAGACGCTGACCATGACCCAGGACAAGTCCTTTACCTTTTCCATCGACCACGGTAACGCGGCCGACCAGTACAATATCAAGCACTGCAACGAGCAGCTCAAGTCCAACTGGGACGAGGTCTGCACGCCGGCCATCGATATCTACCGCCTGTCCAAATGGGCCAACGGCGCCGGCCTGGGGGTGGTCGACCCCGCGGAGCTCACCAGAAGCACGGCCCTGCGGGCCATCATGAAGGCGGGCGCCGAAATGAGCAACAAGCTTGTGCCCAGGAAGAACCGCGTGCTGCTCATCTCCGAGTCGGTGTACATTGAGACAAAACTGTCCAAAGAGATCATGGGCATAGAATCCCTGGGCGAAGGGGTCATCAAAAACGGCGTCGTGGGCCGCATTGACGGCATGGACGTGGTGCCGGTTGTGGACAGCTATCTGCCGGCCGGCGTGAACTTTATCATCAAATACAAGGACGCCACCGTGGACCCGATCAAGCTCAAGACGCTGCGGGTGCAGAAAAACCCGCTGGGGTACGACGCCGATGTGGGCGAGTGCCGGTTCTACCACGATTCCTTTGTGCTGGACGCGAAGGTCAACGGTATTTTCGTCCACGCCAGAAGCGGCATGCTGATGCTCTCTCTGACGAACACCGGCAATACGGTGACCTTCGAATCGGCAGGCGCCGCCGGCGTGAAGTACACCACGGACGGCTCGAACCCGAAGACATCACCGACGGCGGTGACGGTCCTGCTCGCGGATTTTGGCAGCGGCGTTACGCTGAGCGCCTGCCAGACGCTGCGGGCCTATGCCTACGCGCCGGGGGTTGTCAACAGCCCCATCGTGGAAACGGTTTACGCATGACGCATCACGGGGGGCGGTAACCCGCCCCCCGCCCGGAAGGAGTGTGAATAATGGCAACGACGGGCTTGGATATATTCGAGATGGCGATGGCGCTGTCCGACAACCTGGTGGGCGGCTCGGCCAATGTGGGCGACAACACCGATTACAAGGCCCGTACCCTTCATGTGATCAACAGCATTTTGCCCGAGCTGTACCCGTATTCGGCCGGGGCGGCGGTGACAGCCGGTACCCGCCCGACGCCGCGGTTTTTAACGGCGCTGACGGATACGGTTGAGCTGGACGACACCCTGGCGCGGGGCGTGCTGCCGCACGCTGTCATCGCCATGCTGCTTGTCAACGAAAACCCGGTGATGGCCAGCGTGCATGAGCAGAAATACATGGAGAAGCTGGCGCGGCTGAAAAATGTGCCGCGGGATTTTACGGCCATCGAGGATGTCTATGCGGATTACCGCATGTTCTCCTAGCCGGTACGGGGGGTGTGAATATGGCGCGGATACCCGCTTCCGGAAAAGACAGAATATACACCATTTCAAAATGGCTGGGCGTCAACGAGAGCGCGGACGGCGACATCGGCCTGCGTATGGGCGAAGCGGCTGTCATGAGAAATTTTAAAATCACCGATGATTTCAGTTTGCAGAAACGGCCCGGAACGCAGAATGTGGCGGGACTTTTAGCATCCTATACGGTGACGGTTTCTGATACGCCGGAAACGCTATTTACTGAGATTAATGCGCCCTCTTGGAGTTTTACGGCCAAGCCTTCAATTGAGGTAAACGCAGGCGGCGTATTAAGTTATTCCGGGGATTCTGTCACGATAGATAAAACTAACATATCCTCGTATACCAACTATTACTACAAGGATAACAACAACCAATACTGGAAAGTTGGGGGGCTTGAACTTGTCCAAACGCCGGGCGATTTGGTTGTTGAAGGCGGCACCGTAAAATTTACTGTAGGAGGAGAACGTATATTATATCCGAATGCCCCCAGCACATGGACTACATATTCAGGACTTAAAGTGTCAAATGGTCAATTAAGCGTTACCGGTGCCGGGACAAGTGGTATTGTTGTGGGAAATTACTTTCAGGAAGGTGCCTATATATACAAAATACTTGGCCTTACCTTTGATGGTTATTTTTACAGATTGGCATACCAGCGCGTTGAAGTTGCTGGCGACGATGTTTACAATTGGAAATTTTACCGCGTTACTGCGTCCAGCAACACCACAGACACAGCGGTGCGCGGCATCTGGAGCGGACGTATCGGCACAACGGAATACATTGTGGCCGCCTGCAACGGACATTTGTGGTCCCTGAGTGAATCGGGCGGCGTCTGGACAAAAATTGACCTGGGCACGCTGGACACGTCAAAGCCGGTGCATTTTTTCGGCTTTGGCAACAAGCTCTATATTCTCAACGGCTCAGAATACTACTCCTGGGATGGCACGTCGCTCACGACAGTACAGGGATATAGGCCGTTAGTAAGCGTATCCGTACCGCCCGAGGGCGGCGGCGAATCCCTTGAGCGCGTCAACATGCTCAACGGCCAGCGGCGCGTTTGGTGCTCCCCGGACGGTACGGCGACGATGTTCACGCTGCCGGAAAAGGATCTGGCCAGTGTCGACTATGTGAAAGTAATTGCCACCGGCGAGCTTGTATCCATAGCGTCCTCAAACCTGAAAAACGGCACGGTGACGCTTTCGGAGCCGCCCAAGACCGGGACAAACACCATAGAGATCGGATATTCGGTACCGCAGACCCTGCGGACGAACATCACAAAAATGACGCATTCGGAGCTTTATAACGGTGTGTCGGATAACCGCGTGTTTGTCTATGGCGACGGTACCAATAAGGCCTATTACAGCGATTTGGATTATAACGGTCAGGCCACAGCAGAGTACTTCCCGGACTTGAATGTGGTGCATTTTGGCGACGCCAACACGCCTTTAACGAGTATGGTACGCCATTATGACCGGCTTTTGGCGTTCAAAACCGATTCGGCGTACAGTGTGGCTTATGACACAGTCACGCTGCCGGGCGGCAAGGTGACGGCGGGCTTTTACGTCACCGCTATCAATAAGGGGCTTGGTTCGGCCGGTTACGGGCAGGCGGTGATTGTCGGCAATCAGCCCCGGACGCTGGACGGCGGGTCAATCTATGAATGGACGCCCGCCATGACTGCCGGCGCTATTACCACCGACCATCGCAACGCCCGGCGCATATCGCAAAAGGTACAGCAGACGATGCGGGAAATTGATATTGAAACGGCCATTACATATCACGACAAGGTATACCACGAATATTACGTTGTCGATACGGCAAAAGGCATTGCCGTTGTCCAAAATACGGAACACGGCGCGTGGTATGTGTACCGCAATTTTCCCGCCTCCTGCATGATTGTGTATAAGGACGAGCTGTACATCGGCACGGCCGGCGGCGATATACGGCATGTCAGCAGGAAATACATGCACGATGTAGGCAGTCCGATTGCATGTTATTGGGAAAGCGGCAGCATGGATTTTGGAGCCGGTTTTATTAAAAAATACTCGGATCTTATCTGGATTGTTCTAAAACCGGAGGACGACGCCGCGGTGTTTGTCACCATACAGACCGACAATCAGAACGAGTACGGGACAACCGGCAATTCCGCTGAGGTTGCAACAGGCTTTTTTGACTTCCTGAAGCTGAATTTTGAGCATTTCACTTTCAATGTGAACGATAAGCCGCAAACCCAGCGGCGAAAAATCAAAGTGAAAAATTTCGCATGGTACAAGCTGATATTCAGCACGGTGTCGAACAATACGACGGCAACGGTTTTAAGTACGTCTGTCAGAGTACGGCAGATGGGATATGTGAGGTAACGATATGGCACTGACGAAATTTACGGCTGATGTTGAAAACATCTCAAAGCTGGACAACACGCCCAGCGACGATCCCGGGTATACGGCTGCCGGTATCAAAGCGCTGTTTGACAAAGCAGGCGTCGATATCAAGGCATACATAAACAACGTGTTGCTGCCGGAGATTAACGCATTAATTGCGCTGCCTGAAGCGGCAGATTTGAATGAGGCGATTGGCCTTTTAACAGCCAGTAGAAAGAATCTGCTGCATAATTGGGACTTCCGCAATCCGGTGAACAGCCAGGGGCGAAGCAGTTATACTCCTAATACGCAGTATACGATTGATCGTTGGATAGCTGGCGCGACCGGTACTGTTACCGTTGGCGAGGGCAAGATTACGATCGTTTGCCCGGGCAACTTCTTTAATTTTGCGCAAATTGTCAGCAATGCTGCTTCTCTTGCGGGAAAGACAGTTACCTTTTCTATTCTGTGTA
>JAJUHI010000028.1 GCA_029267955.1 Sporobacter termitidis
CGCGGAAAGGATGGATGACGCATGCAGATGCAGGAAGCGACATCTTATGTAAGTAAATGCTTTAACGGAGAGCCGGCGTCATGTTCCTTCGCCTGTCCTTTCCGTCTTGACGTGCGCTCTTTTATGGACAAGGCCCAGCGGGGCCGTTGGCTCCCGGCGTATAAAACGCTGCGCAACGCCACGGTTTTCCCCGCCATTGTGAGCGCTCTTTGCCCCCAACCCTGCCGGAACCACTGCCAGCGGACAACCGTGGGCGACGAGGCTCTGGCCATCCGGGACCTGGAGGCGGCGGCCGTCCGGCTGACGAAAAACCGGAAGCCGGACAACTTTGTCATCCCGCCCAAGGCGGAGAAGATTGCTGTGATCGGCGCCGGGCCCGCCGGTCTGTCCTGCGCGCTGAGCCTGGCGCAGAAAAGATATCAGGTCACCGTTTTTGAAAAGGACGCCGGCTGGGGCGGCGCGCTGCGCAGCCACCCGGATTTTGAGAAGTTTGACGAGGATATCGCCCTGCAGTTTTCCGTGGTTGAAACGGATTTCCGCTTCAATACGGAAGTGACGTCCCTGGATATGCTGGACGATTATAACGTTATCTATGTCGCCACCGGCTTAAACGGTAACCACTTTGGCCTCAAGGACAGCTGGGAACCTGAGCTTCAGACGACGGCCAACCCCAGAGTGTTTATGGGCGGCGGCGTTGTGGGCACGCCGCTGATGGAAGCCATCGCCCAGGGGCCGGAGGTCTCCAAGGCGATCGAGCATTTTATTGCCACCGGCAAGGCCGCCAAGACAAACGACGATTTTGACAGGACCAAGTGCGACCGGTATCTCCGGCACGACGGCGCGCCGTCCATGCCGCTGGTGACCGCCGCCTCCCCCGAGGGCTACACCGACGAGGAGGCCAGGGCGGAGGCTGCCCGGTGCTTTAAATGTGATTGCGATTACTGCGAAAGATCCTGCGAGATGCTGGAATGGTTCCGTAAGAAGCCCCACCGCATTGCCGTGGAGGTCTTCACCGACTCCCAGGGCAGCACGCTGTCCAGCCGCACCCTGACGCGGGAAGCCTATTCCTGCAACATCTGCGGAAAATGCAAATCCGTATGTCCGGAGGCTGTGGACATCGGCGCGCTCCTGCAATTTTCCCGCGAGGACCGGATGAAAACCGGCATCCACATCCCCGCCTTTCACGATTACTGGCTCCGGGAGCAGGATTTTTACGCCACGGAGGGCTTTTTCGCCGCGCCGCCGAAGGGCAGGGATACCTGCGCTTACGCTTTCTTCCCCGGCTGCAAGCTGGGCGCGGGCGAGCCGGCGCATGTCCTCAAGTCGTACGACTACCTCAGCCAAAAGCTTGACGCCGGTATCATTCTCGGCTGCTGCGGCGCGCCGGCGTACTGGGCCGGCGACCGGCAGCGGCTTGAGGATAATATCAGCCTTATACGGACCCATTGGGAAAAACTCGGCAAGCCGACCCTCGTCTTTGCCTGCGCTTCCTGCGAAAATCTCTTTAACCTCTTCATGCCGGAGATACCGCGGGTATCCCTCTATGAAATCATGGGTAAAGACGATAGGGTCAAGCCCGCGGCGCTGTTTGAAAACGCGGCCATCTTTGACCCCTGCGCCGCCAGGGAGGACGACGCCATGCAGCAGGGCGTCCGGCAGCTGGCCGACCGCGCGGGTATCCAACTGGAGGAGCTGAAGGACCCCAACCGCTGCTGCGGCTACGGCGGGCACATCTCCCAGGCCAACCCCGCTCTTTACGACCAGATCACCACCAACCGGGCCCAGGCCAGCGACAAGCCCTACATCGTCTACTGCGCCAACTGCCGCGACGTGTTCGAGCAGAAGGACAAGGAATGCGCCCATATACTGGACCTGGTTTTCGACCTGCCGCGGCGTAAAAAACAGGATCTGCAAACAAAGCGGGTCAACAGTCTGGAGGTAAAAAAGCAGATGGTGCAAAAACTGACCGGAGAGTCTTTTACACCCGAGTCCCACCCCTGGGACGGCGTGAAGCTGCAAATCCCGGACGACCTGCGGGATGAGTTGGACAGAAGGCTGATCGTCGAGGATGACCTGAAGGAGGCCATCTGGCTGGCCGAAACCTCCGGCGAAAAATTCGTGGATGAAGCCGACGGCCTGTTCCAGTGCTCCATGGTCAAGCCGGCCCTCACCTATTGGGTGCAGTACAAGCCGGCCGGCGGCAACACCTTTGAAGTCACCAGCGCCTACAGCCACCGGATGCATTTTGACAGGGAAGCGTGATACAAGCCTGCACACGCCGAAAATGACGCGGCAGCCGCCGCGGTGCGGCGGCCTGGCAACGGCGTTATCGTTTCTGAGAAAATTGGGGGTTTCTGTTTTGGATAATGAAGCACGCAGCTGGAAATGCGGCAAATGCGGCGAAGAGCTGAAAAAGAAGAAAACACTGTTTAATTATCTCGGGCACACGTTTTCCTATGAGGTTGACCGCTGTCCAAAATGCGGCAACGTCTTTATCCCCAAGGAGCTGGCCGAGGGCCGGATGGCCGAGGTGGAAGCCCAGATGGAGGACAAATAGGCGTGCCGGATATCCGCCTGCTTCTCGCCCCCGACCTGTCCGAAAGGCTGCAGCGCAGCCTTATCCACGAGGACGATATCCGGCACGTCATCGCCGGCTGCGAGGAAACCGGCGTCAAGCTGCTGGACAATAAAACCGGCGCTTTTATCGGCCATCGGCGCCGGGGGGCGCTGACCTACTGGGTGCGTTACAGGCCGGAGGGCGGCGCGTACCGGGTGGAGGCCGTCTATACCCACCGGGCGGCGCTCGAAGAGGAGGGCGGCCCAAATGATGAGCGGAGGCTTTCCATGACTTCCGAAGCGGCAAACCACGACACCGTCATCTGCCTGAAATGTAACAAGCCCCTCGTAAAGCAAAAGGTGCGCTTTTCTTACCTGCGCTTTCCCTTTTGGGACATGCTCCCGGCCTGCCCGGGCTGCGGCCAGGTCTATCTGTCCGAGGAGTACGTATCCGCGAAACTGGCCGAGGTTGAACAAATGCTGGAGGATAAATAGAAATGGCCGATACCATCAGGAAAACAGCCAGCGTCTGCCCGGTCTGCCTGGAGCGCCTGCCGGCGGAAATCGTCAGGCGGGGCGAAAACTATTACATTGAAAAAACATGCCCGGCTCACGGGCATTTTTCCGCCGTCGTCTGGCGGGGCATGAATCCCTCCTTTGAGGACTGGTGCGCCGGCATCGAGCCCGGGGGGTTGGCCCCGGACTGCCCCAACGCCTGCGGGCTGTGCAAAAACCACCTGCGCAAGACCTGCTGCGCGCTGGTGGAGGTGACGGCGCGGTGCAACCTGGCCTGCCCCGTCTGCTTTGCGTCCGCCGGCTGCGGCGACGCCAAAGAACCGTCTGTCTCCGAGCTTTACCGGCAGTTTAGGGCCCTTGTCCGCAACGGCAACACCTTTGTCCAGCTTTCCGGGGGCGAGCCCACCGTCCGGGACGACCTGCCGGAAATTGTGGCGGCGGCCAAAAGAGCCGGCTGCGAGAATATCCAGCTCAACTCCAACGGCCTGCGGCTGGGGGCGGACCCGGCTTTCACAAGGGCGCTCAAAGACGCCGGCCTGTCCTTTGTCTTCATGCAGTTTGACGGCACGGACGATACGATATATGAAAAGCTGCGGGGCCGACCGCTGCTGGAGGCCAAAAAGGCGGCCATATCGGTCTGCGGGGACAACCTGCTGGGCGTCACCCTGGTCCCCACGGTGGTCCCCCGCGTCAACGACGGGGACATCGGCAACATCGTCCGCTTCGGCCTTGACAATTCCCCCGCCGTCCGGGGCATCCATTTTCAGCCCGTCAGCTATTTCGGCCGGTATCCCGCGCCGCCGTCGGACAGCGACAGAATCACGCTGCCGGAGGTGCTGCGCGCCATCGAGGCGCAGACCGGCGGCAAAATCAAATTATCGGACTTTGTCCCCTCGGCCTGCGACCATCCCCGCTGCGGCTTCCACGGCGATTTTGTCGTCCTGCCGGGCGGCATGCTCATCCGCCTGACCTCAAAATCCGGGAAAAGCGCCTGCTGCTCGGACGGCAACGCCCATCTGAAAAACAGGAATTTCGTCTCCCGCCGCTGGAAGCGGACGGGCCCGGCGCCCGAGGCGCGCCCGGACGACGATTTTACGAATCTGGATACGTTTTTAAAGCGCGTGCGCTCCCACGGCTTTACCATCACCGCCATGGCGTTTCAGGACGCCTACACGCTGGACCTTGAGCGCCTGAGAAGCTGCAGCCTGCACGTCTTCAAAGACGGCAGGACACTCCCCTTCTGCGTCAACTACCTGACTGCCTGCACCGGAGGACTGTAACGGATGGGCAGCATCTATGAGTCGGACGTATTCGGCTGCCTGCCGGACCGCTCCATGCACCCCGGCGGGCTGCGCCTTTCAGACAGGGCCGTGCGCCTTTCCGGTCTTCAGCCGGGGCAGCGCTGCGCCGATCTCGGCTGCGGCGCAGGCGCCACCTGCGCTTATCTCGCCGAAAAGTATCAGCTGGACATGGCGGGCTTTGACATCTCTGATAAGCTCATCAGCGCCGGTCTCCGAAAGCATCCGGAGCTGACGCTGCTGTGCCATGACTGTAAAGAGCTGCCGCTTGATGCCGGCGCCCTTGACGCCGTCCTGCTGGAATGCACCCTGTCGGTCATCGGCAGCGCGCCGCTTGTTCTGGCGGAATGCGCGCGGGTACTCAAGCCGGCGGGCCGGCTGATCCTGTCCGACATCACCGTTAAAAAACAGCGGGATACCGGCGCAGACGGCCCCTTTACCTTAGAAAACCTTGTAAAACTCGTTGAAGCCGCCGGCTTTGCCGTCGATATCTGCGAGGATCACACGCCGGCGCTGCGGACCTATGCCGCCGAGCTGTTCTCTGCCGGCGGCGGCGAAGCGGTGTCGGCGCTCAAGTGCGTCTGCTGCGGGGAATATAAGCTCTCCGAGCTTGACTATCACCTTCTCCTGGCAACGAAAAAATGAATGGTGCGCAGGCGGGAATCCACGTCCCCTTGCCTCCCTCCTGAGGGAGGTGTCAAAGGGCTTTACTTCATAAAGCCCTTTGCGTAGCAAATGACGGAGGCGGTATATCCGCCCGGCCCGGATCGGCCCGTACACCGCATGCAAATAATTACACCTAACGGAGGACCATATGCAGGATATACGCAAAAACGTATCGCGCCTGAGCGCCCAGGGCTACTGCTGCAGCCAGATTATGGTGGCCATGGCGCTGGAGGCTCAAAACGATGAGAATCCCGAGCTTGTCAATGCCATGCGCGCGCTGTGCAAGGGCATGCACGCGGGCCTCGTCTGCGGCACGCTGACCGGCGGCGCGTGTCTGCTCTCCATGTTCGACCCCAAAGCGGCGGAGACGGAGCTGATCCCCCGGCTTGTGGAATGGTTTGAGGAGACGTATACCACCTCCTACTGCGGCACGGACTGTAAGACGATTTTGGGGGATGACCCCATGAACAAATTTGAGCGCTGCCCCAACATCGTGGCCGAAACCTACGAAAAATGCCGCGAGCTGCTGCTGGACATCGGCGTACAGATATAGCCATGAAGAGAACGCCGCTGGAGAGCTGGATTGCTGCGAAAATCGGCGCGCCGGGCCGGCCGGAACCGGAGCTTTTGCGCGCTTATCAGCTGGAAAAGCTGCGGGAAACGGTGGCGTATGTCAAAAGCCGCAGCCGGTTTTATAAACAGCGCCTGGCGGACGTCTCGGCGGACGATATAAAGAGCCTTGCGGATATCGCCCGCCTGCCCTTCACCTACCCGCAGGATATTGCCGGTTCTCCCAATGATTTTATCTGCGTCTCTCCCCGGGAAATCGAGCGGATTGTCACCCTGTCCACCTCCGGCACCACCGGAAATCCGAAACGGGTGTTTTTTACCCCGGACGATCAGGAGCTTACCACAGACTTTTTCCACCACGGCATGACCACCCTGACGGATGAAACCGACCGGGTGATGATCTTCATGCCGGGCACGACGCCCGGCAGCGTGGGCGACCTGCTGACCAAAGGGCTGGCGCGTTACGGCTGCACCGGCATTGTGTACGGACCCGTCCGGGATTACAACCACGCGCTGCAGGCGCTGATTGATGAAAAAATCACCGCCCTTGTGGGCATCCCCTCACAGATTCTGGCCCTGGCCCGGACAGAGCTCCCCGGCGGCGGGAAGCTGTCCGTTAAAAACGTGCTCCTCAGCGCCGACTATGTGCCCAAAGCGGCGGTCCGCGCCATTGAAAGAGCCTGGGGCGCCGCGGTCTACGGCCATTACGGCATGACGGAAACCGGCCTGGGCGGCGGCGTGGAGTGCCAGGCCCGGGACGGCTACCACCTCCGGGAAGCCGATCTTTATGTTGAAATTGTCGACCCCGTTACGGGCATACCGGTCCCGGACGGGGACGAGGGCGAGGTGGTGTTCACCACCCTCACCCGGCGGGGCATGCCCCTTGTCCGCTACCGCACCGGCGACCGGGCCCGCTTTATGACCGAACCCTGCCCCTGCGGCACGGTGCTGCGGCGGCTGGGCCGCGTCATGGGGCGGCTGGGCGAGGTGATACGCCTGCCGGACGGCCGGACGCTGTCCATCACGGAGCTGGATGAAATCATCCTGGCGGACGACGGCGTCATCGCCTATGACGCATCTCTTGAAACAAGAGACGGCGAGGTAACCCTCGCTGTGGTCCTGCGCTCCGAGGGCCGGACGGATACCGCCCGGCTCGCCCAAAGGCTACAGTCGCAGTTCGGGCACCTTTTCGCCTCCGGCGTGCTCAAGCTGGATGTCCGCGAGGGGGACCCGGCGTTTTTCACCACGGGTACCTTAAAGCGCAAAATCACCGACCGCCGCGGCTATTAAAAGCACGGGGCTTTTTAACCGTAATAACCTGGTGGACACGTTCACCGGAAAGGCAGTTGATATATGAAAAAGATTGCAGAAGCGGCATTGCGCCTTTTAAAGGACGGCGAGAGCTTTGCCGTGGCCACCATCCTTGAAAGCAGCGGCTCAACCCCCCGGGAGCCCGGCGCGACCATGCTCATCCGGCGCGGCGGCGGCATCGTCGGCACGGTGGGCGGCGGCGTGCTGGAGGCCAACATCCAAAAGGCGGCCCGCCGCGTGCTGGAAACCGGGAAGGCCGCCGTCGTGGAGTACGTCCTGGAGCAAAGCGGCGCGGCGGCCATCGGGGCCATCTGCGGCGGACGCGCCCGGGCGCTGATTGAGTTCATCGACCCTCAGGACCCCCGGAACACCGTCTATTTTGAGCAGCTTTTCAAAGCCTGCGCCGCGGAAAAGCAGTCCTACATCGCCTCGCTGATTTCCGATTCAGAAATGACAGCCCCCCGCTGCCAGTGCCTGATTTTATACGACGGCACTATTGTCGGCGGCGAGGGTTTGGACAAGGCTGTCCTCGCAAAGCTCTGGCCGGTACCGGATACGGACGAGGCGGCGCTGCGTCTGGACGGGCTGACCGTATACCTCGCGCCCGTGGGCTCGGACGGCACGGTGTACATCTTCGGCGCGGGCCACTGCGGCGAAAAGCTGGCCCACATCCTGCACACGGTGGGCTTCGGCACCGTGGTCATCGACGACCGCGCCGAGTTTGCCAACAGCGCCCGCTTCCCGGATGCCGACGAGATCCTCGTGCCGAAGAGGATCACCGACCCCTTTGACACCCTCCAGTTTGGCGCGGACAGCTATATCGTCATTGTCACTCGGGGCCACGCCCATGACGAGCTGGTGCTCCGCAAAGCGCTGCGGACCGAGGCCGGTTACATCGGCATGATCGGCAGCAAGAAAAAGCGTGAGACGATTTACAACCATCTGCTTGCAGACGGCTACACGCCCGAGGACATCGGCAGGGTGCATTCCCCCATCGGTCTGCCCATAAACGCCGAAACGCCGGAGGAGATCGCCGTAAGCATCACCGCCGAGCTGATATCCATCCGCGCGAAAAAGAAAAAATGAGATGGGCTTTATATGAAGCCCAGATTATGTTATATTAATTACCTGCGAAAATAGAAATCAGAGGTACTGAAATATGGTTTCACTGGGAGAATACGATGTCGGCATCATCGGCGGCGGCATCGCCGGTATCTACGCCGGTTACGAGCTGTCCAAGCTCAACCCGTCGCTGAAGGTCATCCTGATCGAGCAGGGGGAAAATATCCACCGCCGGAGCTGCCCCATTGTCGCCCATAAGACAAAAGAATGCATTTCCTGCGCCTCCTGCGCCATCATGCGCGGCTTCGGCGGCGCCGGGGCCTATTCCGACGGGAAATATAATTTTACGACGGAATTCGGCGGTTGGCTCCGGGACTACCTGCCGGAAGAAGAAATCATGGAGCTGATCCACTACGTGGATTCCGTCAACGTGGGTTTCGGCGCGACGGAGGTCGTGTATTCCACCCAGAGCGCCGAGGCCACCGCCCTGGAAAAACGGGCGCTGGAAAACGACCTGCACCTCCTGCAGGCCAAGGTCAAGCACCTGGGTACGGAAAACAACCTGAACATCCTGAAAAACATCTACGAGTATTTGAAGGACAAGATCACCCTGGTCTTCAACACCGCCGTTACCGAAATCAAGACAGCGTCCGACGGTTACCTGCTGGAAACGTCGGGCGGCCAGGTCCGCTGCCGCTATCTTGTGGCGGCTCCGGGCCGGTCCGGCGCGGAGTGGTTTTCCGCCCAGTGTAACAAACTGGGGCTTGATATCATCAACAACCAGGTGGATATCGGCGTCCGGGTGGAGCTGCCGGCCAAGGTGTTCCAGCATATCACCGACGTCGTGTACGAGTCCAAGCTGGTCTACCGCACAAAGCAGTACGGCGACATGGTGCGCACCTTCTGCATGAACCCTTACGGCCATGTGGTGACGGAAAACGTCGACGGGCTCATGACCGTCAACGGCCACAGCTACTCCAACCCGGCGCTCCGGAGCGAAAACACCAACTTTGCCCTGCTGGTTTCCAACCGGTTCACCGTGCCCTTCAAGGAGCCGTACAAATACGGTAAACACATCGCGTCGCTCTCCAATATGCTGGGCGGCGGCGTGCTTGTCCAGCGTTTCGGCGACCTGGTCAAGGGCGCGCGCACCAACGAGCACCGGCTGTCCCAGAGCTTTGTGAAGCCGACGCTCAACGCCACCCCCGGCGATTTGAGCCTCGTCCTGCCAAAGCGGCATATGGACAACATCATTGAGATGATCTACGCCCTGGATAAAATTGCCCCCGGCACGGCCAACTACGATACGCTCCTGTACGGCGTGGAGGTCAAGTTCTATTCCTCTCGCCCGCAGCTGACGCCGTCGCTGGAGACAAACCTCCCCAATTTCTATGCCATCGGCGACGGGGCCGGCATCACCCGGGGCCTTGCTCAGGCCGCCGCCAGCGGCGTCATCGCCGCGCGGTCCATCGCTGGGAAGGTCAAGGGCGTATAGGCCGCGCCTAACGTGAAATGGTGATATCCCCTGATATATATAAAGAGGCGGTTTTAAAAACCGCCTCTTTTGTCGTCAAACCCGCTCCTTGTTTTCGGGCTTCAC
Source organism: Sporobacter termitidis (assembly GCA_029267955.1). Classification (GTDB taxonomy): domain Bacteria; phylum Bacillota; class Clostridia; order Oscillospirales; family Oscillospiraceae; genus Sporobacter; species Sporobacter termitidis_A. Next base: position 9,580 of record JAJUHI010000028.1, read on the forward strand.
CAGCCGGTATATGCTCCATATCGTGTCGCCGTCGATACTCAGCTTGGCCAGCCAAACCTCCTCGTCCATCACATACAGTCGGTACAGGGGGTATGTGTCGGTGCCCTCGTTGAGCGTGTACTGCCGGCGCGTTTTGTACCGTGTAACATCCGGCTGCTCAGGGCCCTCAAACAACAAGGCGAGAAACGCCGCCTCGTCAACTTCCGAAACCGCGTACTCGGCGGGGATCTCTTCTCTCTCGCCGTCGAGTTCCTCAATAATGAGCCGGTCCTCCGTCAGCTCGTAAGTGGGCATATAATCCTTGATGGCGACAAAGGATGTGAACGGATTGCTGTAAACGACGCTGTCAAACACGTAGACGCCGAAGAGGTCGGACAACGCCGGCTCTACTCCGCCGCCGCAGCCGGCCGCGCAGAGCGCCGTGACGGCAAAGAGAAGGCACACAGCGGCAGCCGCCGCGCGGCGCTTTTGCGGGCCCGGGACAGAGCTTTTGCGGCTGTTCATAACAGTTACACCTCCGGATTGCCGGTTTTTAAGTCAGCTGTTGTACAGTACGGCAAGGCCGGTGCCCAAAATCGTCGCGTTGTTGGCGCTGACCAGCTGGTACTGTTTTCCTGTTTGACGTAAATACCGCTCAAACCGTTCCCGGAAGGAATAGAGCTTATGAAAGGTAGCGCCCTCCGCCGCGATGACGGCGGGCTTGTCCGGGCCGTCGATCCCCGCCTCTTCCACGACGGCCGATACCGCCGCGGCTGTGAGCTTCGCCGCCCGCTCAACGAGCCGGTCAATCACCGTGTACAAAACCGCCCTGTCCGTATCCGTGGCGCAGCGCTCTGCCAGGGGGCCGGTCCCATCAGCCAGAAACAGGCTCGCCTCCGGCAGCGCCACAGCGCTGGACAGCCGGAAGGCATCCGCGCAGCGGCCGGACAGCATGCCGTCTTCCCCGGCCTTTTGCAGCACAAGGCCGATCAGGCTGCCCAGATACGCCCCGCCGGTCATCTTCTCCAGCAGATGGTCGCCGGGGTTTTCCGTCCCGGCGTCCAGCAGCATGTCAAAGGTTCCGAAGGGCAGTTTGTCAAAGCAGCCGGCCTCGGTGTTGACCACCATTGTCTCACCGGCAACACCGCCCCGCAGCTTTTTTATCCGCGATGTGGGCGACACATAGCCGATGTTCATGCCGGTGCCCAGGACAAGCCCGATACCGGCCCCGGCGCCGCCGAAAAGGACGGCCGCCGTATCGTTGAGGAGCACAAAGCGCTTGTCCGCCACATCGGGGACGCCGGCTTTCCGCAGGCTGCCGGCCAGCTCCCGGCAAATCTCCATGCCTCCGGCGTTCCGGACCTTGATCTCCTTGCTGAAGGACACCAGCCGCCCGTCCCTGTTGGGCAGAATCTCCGCCGCGTGGGAAAAGCAGACGCCCACACAGCGGCTCTTTGGGATCACCGGCAGGAGCTTTTCAGCAATGGCGCTGAAAAATTCGTCCTTCGTCATCTCCCGCTCCAGGCCCGGCACGGGCCAAACGCCGGCCTCAAGCACCGACGGCAGGCCGTTTGCGATTTGAATCAGGGCAACGCGGAGATTTGTGCCCCCGATATCCACGGCAACCGCCTTTTCGCCGTCGGGTATCCGTCCCTCTGAGGACAGGTACGTGGGCAGCATCTTCAGGGAGGAGGGCGCGCCCTCTAACCCCCTGCGCATCTCCGATATAAAGGCTTTTTTCACTTCTTTAAAGTCCACGCTGTCAGGGTGCGTATTGGCCCTGACGAGCATCTCATCAGCTTCTAGCGCGATCGTCAAAAGGTTCTCCTCCGGCCAGGGGGGCGGTATGTACCCGCCCCCGGTTTATTTTTTATAAAACGTCTTTCCGTAAGAATCCACTTCGTCGGCAAGCCACTTGTTTTTCATCATCGTCTTCTCGTCGCCGACAGCGCCCAGATACCCCCCGCAGAAGGCGTAGCCGCCTCCCGGCGCGTATGTATCGATGGCTTGGCGGACGCTGGCCCGCACCGTTTCCTCGTCCACGTCCGGGTCGGCGAGCTTGCCAACAATATCCCATCCGCCGCAGATGACAAGGCTGTTGCCGTATTTCTCCTTGATGGCCAAAAGGTCGTTGGAAATCTGCGCCGGGTTCCACATCACAACGCCAAAGTCCCGCCAGTCGTCGATAAAATCCTCGCACCGCCCGCAGTCGTGCATTTCAATAGGCAGCCCCAAATCCGTCCCCAGCGCGGCCTGGCGGGCGTGATACGGCTTGATGAGCGCCCTGTACATTTCTGGTGAGATAAAGGGGTTTTTCCAGGCCGCCGTATCGTCGGTCACGTTGACGATATCGGGCCGGCAGTGGGGGATGTAGTTTTTGCCCACCTCCACATAGAAATCGCACAGATATTCCATCAGGGCCATAACCTCCTCCGGCTCTTCATGCATGGCGCACAGGCCCTCGGTAAAGCCCATAAAGGCCATCAGGTTCTGAAAATAACCCACGTGCAGGCCGAAAATAAGGAGCGTTTCGTCCCGGTTGACCCCCAGCCGTTCCAGGTCTTTTTTGGCCATGGCCTCCCAGTCAACGCCCGACAGGTCCGGTGCCTTGATCACATCGCGCCAGTTCCGGATATCCCGGAGGATAAAGTTGTCCGGCTCCGGAATTTTGGCGTTGCCCGCCTCGGGGACGGGCACATAGGTGACGCCCCAGATATCCTTTACCGTCCCCGGCGAAAAGAGGCTCTCCGAGAGAAAGGATGGCATGATAAAGGCCGTGGGGCCTTGTTTTCCGCCGGGTTCCGGAAAAAACGTGTAGCGGGGCACCCATTCCGGCTGCTCGCCCCGCAGGAGCATTTGGAAATTCTCCTTTTCCGTCAGCTTCATTGCCGCAGACACTCCCTTCACAGGCCGTTCTATATCCTTTATATTACAATTAGGGAGCGCTGAACAGTTCTATTTAAGGAAATACGGCGGAATCGTCAGCTTGCACATTTTTTAGTATAAATATCCGCCTATTTCACAAAGACACAGGCAGATTACCAATTGACGGAATATCGCATTCAGTATAAAATCAGTATAATTTTATTAAAGCTTTACGAGGGAGGCGGTACGCATGCTGGATGTCTGTCTGCCGGGAACCGGCGGCATGATGCCGCTGCCGGACCGCTGGTTGAGCTGCTGCTGGCTGGAATATCAGGGCAGGGCGCTGCTCATCGACTGCGGCGAGGGCACCCAGATCGCCCTGAGGGAAGCCGACTGCAAGCTGAGCCGGCTGGAAGTCCTGCTGTTAACCCACTATCACGCCGACCATATTGCCGGCCTGCCTGGTCTGCTCTTAACCCTGGGCAATCACGGCAAAACAACCCCGCTGACCCTCATCGGCCCGAAGGGCCTGCAGGCCGTGGTTTCCGCGCTGACCATCATCGCGCCGGCGCTGCCGTACCGGCTGGAGCTGATCGAAATAAAAAATGATGCGGAGGGCTGCCTGGAGGCCGAGGATATCGCCGTCTCCTACCTGCCGCTTCAGCACAGCACCCGGTGCCTGGGCTATAAGGTCTCCCTCCGGCGAAAGCCGGTATTCAACCCCGAAAAGGCCCAGCGTCTCGGCATCCCCAAACCCCTATACAAGCATCTCCACGCCGGGGAAACGGTGACGCTGGAGGACGGGCGGCAAATCACCCCCGACCAGGTCTTGGACGGCGCGCGCAAGCCGCTGACCGTCTGTTATATCACCGATTCGGTTTACACGGAGAGTATGGCCGCCTTCGCCGCCGGCGCGGACCTGCTTATCTGCGAGGGCATGTACGGCGACGAGGAGCTGCGCGGCAAAACCGAGGACAAGGGCCACATGGTGTTTGGCGACGCGGCGCGGCTGGCCGCCGGCGCAAAGGTCGGGAAGCTGTGGCTGACGCATTTTTCTCCCGCCTTAAAGGACCCCGCGGCCTATCTCCCCGGCGCTAAGGCAATCTTTGAAAACACGGCCGTCGGATACGACGGCATAAAAATAAACTTATAATCTCCGAGGTGCATTTATGAGTAAAAATGTCCGTAAGCTGACCTACACAGCCATTGCAACCGCCATTGTCTTCATGATCACACGCCTGATCGTCCTGCCGGTCACCGTCTCCACGACGGGGGCTTATGTCAACTTTGGCGACATGTCGATTTATATAACCGCGTATCTGCTGGGCGGCCCCATGGCGGCGCTGGCGGCGGCTGTCGGCAGCGGACTGGCCGACCTGACCGCCGGGGCGGCCATCTACGCGCCGGCCACCTTTGTCATCAAGGGCTTGATGGGATTGACGGCGGGCTTTATCATGAGAAAACGGCGCTTCTGGGTTTACGTCCTTGCCTGCGTCACCGGCGGCGCCATTATGACCCTGGGCTACGCCGTGTATGAAGCCTTTGTGTTTGGCCTGCCCGTCGGCTTGGCCAACGCGCCGGCGAATCTTATCCAGTGGGGCGCCAGCATCGTCATTGCCGGCATTCTGTATCCGGTGGCCGAAAGAATTCGCAAGGTAACCAATCTGGAGAGCCTGCAGAGCTAGTTTTGCAAGTTTTTTTCACAAAATTGCAAATCGCATCAAAATTTCTGAAATGTTGTTATTGACATTTAGGCCAGCGATGTTATAATGGCACCAATAATAACAGCGAGCGTATAGGCAAAGGCGGCCGATATAAGCGCCGCCAGATAATGGCCGGCGCTTTAAACTTAAGTAAATATCGTTAAAATACGGCAACGGCGCCGTCCCATCTTTTATTGGGACTGCGCCGTTTTGATTTAACTGCATAACAACCGTCAAGGATGACGGCTTTCAGCAAAGGCGCTGCCATGTTTCATGGGCATGCGCCTTTATTGGTAGAAACAACGCATTTTGAATGCGATTAATATAAATATTTCATTTTGAAAGTAGAGGGATTATTCAATGGATATGAAAGTAATCGCCGATACCCTATGGGTCGTCATCGCGGGCGCACTGGTGTTCTTTATGAACCTTGGGTTCGCGGCAGTTGAAAGCGGGTTTGCGCGGGCAAAAAACTCGGTGAACATCCTTTCAAAAAACTTTATTGTTTTCGCCGTGTCTTCCCTGGGCTTTTATCTTCTGGGCTGGGGACTGATGTTCGGCGATGGGAACGGCTTTATCGGCCTGAAGGGGCTTTTCGCGGCCAGCGGCCTCGATAATTCACCTGCGACGGGTGAAGCGTATCAGGGTGTTTATACCGCGATCTCATGGACCGGTATACCGTTCTGGGCCAAGTTCTTCTTCCAACTGGTATTCTGCGGGACGGCGGCGACAATCGTCTCCGGTGCTGTCGCGGAACGCATCAAGTATGTCTCTTTTATCGTATTCTCCTTTATCTTGACGCTGATCGTTTACCCGATCGTCGGTCACTGGATCTGGGGCGGCGGCTGGCTCGCAAATCTGGGCTTTCAGGACTTCGCGGGCGGCACGGTCGTTCACTCCGTCGGCGGCTGGGCGGCGCTTGCCGGTATCATCATCCTCGGGCCCAGGCTCGGCAAATATACGAAGGACGGTAAGATCCATCCCATCCCCGGCCACAATATGAGCCTTGCGGTCATTGGCGCATTTGTTCTGTGGCTCGGTTGGTTCGGCTTCAATCCCGGCTCGACAATGGCTGCAGATCCCGACTCAATCGCGCATATATTGGTTGTCACGAATACGGGCGGTATCGTGGGTCTGCTTGTTGCAACCATAACGGCATGGATCATTATCGGAAAACCGGAGTTGGGTATGTCCATCAACGGCTTGCTGGCGGGCCTTGTCATCGTCACACCCAGTTGTGCCTACATAAGCGTCCCGACTTCGATCCTTATCGGCGCCATCGGCGGTTTCGTTGTCGTACTGTCCGTAATATTCTTCGACCGTAAAAAGCTCGACGACCCTGTCGGCGCGACCTCCGTCCACTTGGTATGCGGCGTCCTGGGCTCTCTGTTCGTTGGTCTCTTTGCTAAGAAGGATATTACCGCGCTCTCCCCGGCCAACGGTTTATTCTACGGCGGCGGCTTTAAGCTGCTGGGCACGCAGGCGTTGGGTGTCGTCGCCGTCGGCGGATTCGTCTTCGTGGCCTCGCTTCTTATCTGGCTCGTCATAAAGAAAACATTAGGTATGCGCGTATCCGCCAAAGAAGAGATCGAAGGTCTGGATATCGGCGAGCACGGACATCAGGGTTACCCGGATTTTGTCAGTGTTGATTATACAAGCGCTGCGGAATATCTTGGAGCAGCTGATATCACTCCTGCCGAGGTCACCGGAACCGTTCCTGTTGAAAAGGCTGTACCGGTACAGGTTGTGGCGGCGGAGCCCGGCATCAAGCTGACAAAAGTCGAGCTCATCATCAAGCAGAGCAAATTCGAGGCGCTGAAAGACGCGATGGATAAAATCGGCATCACCGGCATGACCGTCACCAATGTCCTCGGCTACGGGGTCCAGGGCGGCCATAAGGAATACTACCGCGGCGTCGAGTATGAAACCAATCTGCTGCCGAAGGTCAAGGTTGAAATCGTCGTGAGCAAGGTGCCCGTCAGAACGGTTATCGAGACAGCCAAAAAGGTGTTGTACACCGGCAATATCGGCGACGGCAAGATCTTCGTCTACAATGTTGAAAACGTAATTAAGGTCCGTACCGGCGAAGAAGGCTATGATGCCCTCCAGGATGTTGAATAACCTTCTGTACATTAATAAAGAACCAGGCCGCTAAAATCGGCCTGGTTCTTTTACGTGCCGGCGGTTTTGTTAAGGAACCTGTGGTTCCTTGGGAAGCCGCGCCCTTTTTGTTGCCCGGCGGGAGCCACGGCTCGCTTTGCGAGACGTTGAACTCGCCCTACCTTCACCCCCACCCTCAGGCGCTTACGCGCCACAATCCTCAGTCTGCCTTCAAAGGACTTTGTCAAGGGCTTTGTAAAGCCCTTTGCAAAGCCCTTGGACAGCTCCTTTCCAAAGGAGCCTTAGGTGCAAATTCTCAGGCATATGTGTCACCTTACAGTGCTTCCGGTACCGGAAGCGTTGGGGAGATTTGGTGACGTGGATTACTTGTCCAAAAGGCTTCTTTTTCAAAGGAGCTGTCAGCGTAGCTGACTGAGGATTGTCGTCCTCCGACGCCTCCGTTACCTAAGAAAATGGGAGGCGCCGCTGTAAGCGGCGGAGGAGTGGCCGGAGAGGGCACGTATCTGTAAGAAGTGTCGCGAATCTCAAGCCCTGCGCACTCACGGCAAGGGCAAGCCCTTGCCCTACGGACCTTTGTTTGTCGGTCCTTCGAGGGTAAAGGCTCTGTGTATAGTCCGGTATGATGGTATACAATCAAGCATACCGTAGGGGCCGCACTCCTGGGCGGCCCTATTGTTTCATTGATCAACGGGTCGCCGAAGACGGCGACCCCTACGCATCATACGGAAACTGCGGTAGCCAACAGGGTCGCTCCTGCACACATAGCATGCGGTACCTCAGTTCCATAACGCAGTCGTGATGTTGGGGGCTAGATCATTCAGTCGCAAAAAAAAAACGAACCCTTTCGGGTTCGTTCCTTTGTGTTGGCATCTACCTATCGTCCCGGGCCGTCTCCAGCCAAGTATTGTCGGCACAAGTGAGCTTAACTTCCGTGTTCGGAATGGGAACGGGTGGACCCTCACCGTCATCGACACCAACTTCGTCGTCGCAATCTTCGCTAAGTCTCGCGTCACCGTAAACGGCAACGCTCGCTCGCTCCGATGCTCCTCCTCTCCTCCGTCAAACAGCTTCGCTTGGTTTGACGTCGGTTAAGATGCCTGTTTAATTGTAAATGTAAACTCGAACGATTTAAATAGATCGTCGAATGACCC
>JAJUHI010000029.1 GCA_029267955.1 Sporobacter termitidis
GTAAGCGTAAAGAGGGTAAAGATCACATGACTGCTGTCGGTGCTGCCACCAGAAAACTCTGCTACATTGTCTTCGCAATTCTTCGTGACCAGGTACCATGGAATCCTGATTTCTCTCTTGACCTTCCATAGCTGGCTACGGTTCACACAGATTAAAAGTAGGCTCCCCTATAAGTCTCCGGGCCAGAGACTTTGGGAGCTGGCGGCGAAGCCGCCTGAGGGGGTTAAAGCCCTGAGGGGGGCTAGAGCATATTCTCGATTTCCTTACAGAAACGCTCTGCGGAAATGTTGTCGCTCATGGCCAAAAACGCCGTGTCGTCACCGGCGATTGACCCGGCGAGATTGCGGATATTCATCCCGTCAATGGCGCTGCAGGCCGCCGGCGCCAGTCCCGGCAGCGTTTTTATGACAACGATGTTCTGGGCGCAGACGAAGCTCGTGACGCATTCCTTAAAAATTGATTTAAGCCGCGCGGAATAATTCTGCACGTCCGATTTCTGGCCCACAACGTAATGGTATTTACCCTGGGGGGTCAGCTCCTTGATCAGGTGCAGCTCCTTGATATCCCGAGAAACGGTGGCCTGGGTGCTTTCCACACCCATTTCCTGCAGCGCTTCAATCAATTGGTTCTGGGTCTCAATATCCCTCGAAGAGATGATTTTAAGTATTGCGTTCTGACGTTTGCTTTTCAAAACTTCTCACCCAGTTTCTCATTGACTTTATTATAAAAACTCCTGTTTGACAAATGCACCAACAGCGTTTCTTTCGCGGATTTGCGCACGGTCAGCACATCGCCGCTGACCAGGTCCAGATAATTGCCCCCGTCGACGGAGAGATACGCCGGATTTGCCTTGGCATCGCCCAGCTCGATGGACACGGTCCTGTCGGGGGCCAGTACAAAGGCCTTTGCCGCCAGCACGTGGGCGCAGATGGGTGTGACGATAATGTTGTCCGCACTGGGCTCCACAATGGGGCCGCCGGCCGCCATGGAGTAGGCCGTCGAGCCGGTGGGGGTGGACACAATTGCGCCGTCGCCGGAAAAGTGGGTAATCTTTTGTCCGTCGCCGAACAGCGTGAGGTCAATCACCTTTGTCATGCCGGCCACCACAACGTCGTTTAAGGCGAAGTCCCGGTGGATAACAACGCCGCCCCGGCTTAATTCCACATCGAGCATCATCCGCCGGTTAATGGCGTACTCTCCGCGGACGGCCTTGGGAATCAGGCCGATATCCTCCTGCTCGATCTCCGCCATAAAGCCCTTGGCGCCCATATTGACGCCCAGGACGGGCACCTTTTTGCCGGCGGCCATGCGCGCGACCCGGAGTATCGTGCCGTCGCCGCCGAAGGCTATGACCATATCCGCGCCGTCCAGCGCCTGCTCCAGTTCCTGAATCTCCAACCCCTCGATCTGGGGCAAGGCGCAGGCCTCGTCAAAGAGCGGACAGACGGCCACGGACACGCCGCAGTCTTTAAGAAGGCCAATCACTTCCCGTGTCAGGGCCAGCTCCTTATCCCGCTTGATATTCGGGCTGAGCAGAATACGTCTCATAAGGGAGGGTCCTTTCTGTCAATTGGAAGCCCGTGCCCGCGCCGGCGCTTTAAGGGCGGCCGTCACGGGGCCTGCCCGCCGCCGTCCAGCGCGTCGTGGGCGTCCGCCACCAGCTTTTCCAGGTCAATACGCCCGGCGCCCTGCCCATCCGGGCTTACCGGTACGGCCAGATGGCCCAAAAACTCAATATTGCCCTCTGGACCTTTTATCGGCGAAAACGTCAGGTTCTTTACCTGATACCCAGTATTTTCGGCGTTTTCTACGAAATTGGAAAGAACTTCCTTGTGGGTTTCCCTGTCCCGGACGACGCCCTTTTTTCCCACCTTGCCGCGCCCGGCCTCAAACTGGGGCTTTATAAGGCAGACCACATCCGCCCCCGGCGCGGCAAGCGCCTTGACGACGGGCAGCACCAGCTTTAAAGAGATGAAGGAGACGTCAATCGCCGCCAGCCCGATGGGGTCCGGTATCTGCGCCGACGTCACATAGCGGATATTCGTCCGCTCCAGCGTCACAACCCGCGGGTCGCTGCGGATGCGCCAGTCCAGCTGGCCGTAGCCCACGTCGACAGCGTAGACGCGCTGGGCGCCCCGCTGCAGCAGGCAGTCGGTAAAGCCGCCGGTGGAGGCCCCGCAGTCCAAGCAGATTTTACCCAGAGGGGACACCCCAAAGTCATCCAGCGCCTTTTCCAGCTTCAGGCCGCCGCGGCTGACGTACTTCAGCGGCGCGCCCCGCACCTCGAGGACATCCTCGTCGGAGACCGGCGTGCCGGGCTTGGTTTCCTTCTGGCCGTTGACGTACACAACGCCGCTCATCACCGCGGCCTTGGCCCGTTCCCGGCTGTCGAAGAAGCCCTCCTCCGTAAGGTAAACATCCAGGCGCCGGCGGCTCATGAGGCCGCCCCCGCATCGCCGCCGGATACCCCGGCGTCAACCGGCGCTTCCGCCGCTTCTTCCGCCGTTTCTTCCGTCAGCGCTTCCGCCGGCTCTTCTGTCGGCGCTTCTGCCGCCGGTTCTTCTTCCGGCTCTTCCGCCGCCGCCGGGGAGGGGTCCATCTCGGGCGCGGCCGTATCCCCGCCGCACAGGTCTATTGCCGCCCGGACAATCCCCGCCGCGTCGATGCCGTACCGGGCCCGGAGCTCCTCAACGGTGCCCTGGGGGATAAATTGGCTGCCGAGATTTAACAGCCGCAGGCCGCGAAGGGGCAGCTGCCGCGCCGCGGCATGGGCGGCAAGCTGCATGCCCACGCTGCCGTCCTCGGCGCTCTCCTCCACCACCAGCAGGCGGCCCGTTTTGGCAAGGGAGTTATCTATCGCGTCATAATCAATGGGCCGGATGACGCCAAGCTTGACAAGCTCCGCCGATATCCCCTGTTCCCGCAGTTGGTCCGCCGCGTCCAGGGCGTCGTTGACGGTGATGCCGTAGGTGACCAGGGTAACATCGCTGCCCTCGCAGAGCACCGGGGACCGCTGCGCGCCGCCTTGGGTATACCGGCCCTCCCCGCATTTCGGGTAACGGACGGCCACGGGCCCCTCCGTCTGATTAAGGGCGTGCCGGAGCATGTCCCTAAGCTCCTTGTAGCTGGCGGGACAGTAGATCTGCATGTTCGGCACCGTGGAGAGATAGCCCACGTCGTAGATGCCCTGATGGGTCTCGCCGTCGCCGCCCACGAGGCCCGCCCTGTCCACGGCAAACACCACGTGGTGGTTGCCGAGGGCCACGTCATGCAGCAGCATATCATAACTACGCTGCAAAAACGTTGAATATACGGCGAAAACCGGTTTCATCCCCTGGGCGGCCATCCCGGCGGCCATGGCGGCCGCGTGGCCTTCTGCAATGCCCACGTCAAAAAACCGGCTGGGATATTTGGCGGCAAAATCGGTCAGGCTCGTGCCGCTGGCCATGGCGGCCGTGATGGCGCAGATCCTGTAATCCCGGCGGGCAAGCCGGGTGAGCTCCTCGCCGAAAACGGTGGAAAAGCAGCTGCCGCCGCTGTTGATGACGCCCTTTTTATAGTCGAAGGGGCTGACACTGTGATAGACCTCCGACGTCCGCTCCGAGTAAACGTAGCCCTTCCCTTTCTGGGTGATCACGTGGATCAGCACGGGCTCACCGAGGCCCTTGGCCCAGGTGAGGGCTTCCGTCAGCCGGTTGAGGTCGTGGCCGTCGATGGGCCCGGCGTATTGCAGCCCCATCTCCTCGAACATGCTGCAGTGCAAAAGCGCTTGTTTGAAGGCGCTTTTAATGCCGTGGGTGAATTTATAAATCTGCTGACCGCCGGGGAGCTTTTCCATTAAACGGCGGTACCGCCGTTTAAACGCGGCGTAGGACGGCTTTAAGCGCTGTCTGGAGAGATAGCGGGCCATGCCGCCCACATTGGGGAGGATGGACATGCCGTTGTCGTTGAGGATGATAATCAGCCGCTCGCCGCTCTCGCCGGCGTCGTTGAGCGCCTCGTAGGCCAAACCGCCGGTCAGCGCCCCGTCGCCGATGAGGGCCACCACATCGTAGTCACGGCGGGAGAGGGTCCTGGCCCGGGCCATACCCAGGGCCACGGAGATGGAGTTGGAGGCGTGGCCGGCGATAAATGCGTCGTGGGCCGATTCCGTCGGCTTCGGGAAGCCGGAAATGCCGCCGTACCGGCGCAGCGTGTGAAACCGGTCCATGCGGCCGGTCAGGATTTTATGGACGTAGCTCTGATGGCCTACGTCAAAAACGAGCCTGTCTTTTGCTGTGTCAAAAACCCGGTGAATCGCCAATGTCAGTTCGACGACTCCCAGATTTGACGCCAGATGACCGCCCGTTTTAGAAACGTTTTGGATCATAAACTGCCGGATCTCGCCGGCCAGTTGGGTAAGCTCCTTCTGGTCCAGCTTCCGGATATCCGCCGGCAGGTTTAGTTTATCTAGCAGCTCCAAGAGATTACCTCATTTTTTACGAATTAACAGTCTCTTCAGACTGATCAGCTTCCCGACGTTTAAAACGATCGTCGTACTGTTATTGATCGCCAGGGTCTTCCCCACGGCCTTGCCGCCGATCATGACGCCTGTGACAATGCCCGACAGGCCAAGCTGCAGCAGGATATTGTCCGTTGACAGGTCGCTCATGAGCCGGGCCACAATCAGCGACGAGGTGGTGCCGCTGACGATGCCCGTGATGTCGCCCACCACATCGTTGCAGATGCTGGAGACCTTTTCAGCGTTGCGGATGAGCCGTATGGCCTCCTGGGCGCCCGTCTCCTTATGGGCGGCCATTGAATGAAACGGCGTGATGTTTGCGGCCGTCACCGCCACGCCGATGATGTCAAATATGATACCGAGGAAAATAAAAACCGCCAAAACCAGAAACGCCATGACATAACCGACGCTCCCAAGGATCTCTGAGGAGGCGAGGGTAAACGTCATGGAAACGCACATGCTAAATACGATAATTTTAAAATACCAGCCGGATTTTGCCTTTGTCTTCATTAAAATCAAACACCAAAATACGTTATCGCCGATAATAGATAACTGAAAGCAGCGGCGACAGACTGAGTAAATCTTACGGCTTAGGTACGGGCTGGATTTCCCCCGCAGCTACCTCTCGTTGCCGATCAGGCGGTTTCCCTTTAAAGCCACGTTCGATGCGTTACCAACATCGCGGCCCGATTGCCACTTAGTCCGCACTGTAATCCCCAATCTGCCACAGGGACAGGTTCTCCCCGAACAGCCTAGGTGTTTTCCACAACAGTCAAACCGTCTCTTAGCCTCTTTTGCAGGAAATATTTCAAGGGGCAATAGCGCAATGTACTTTGGCCGGAGCACATTACATTTAATCCCCTATCCGCAGATCCCACTCAAGGCAGGCTACTCTGCACACAGCACACGGCAATTTGCCAATGCACCGCGATGCAGGTTCAATCCTGTCACGTACGACGATCGCACCCGGTGTACGGATCACGTCGAAGCACGAAAACAGGTCTCCACACTAACAGGGTCGGGGTCTCCATGCCATTGGAGGCCGCCCTGAGAGTGCAAGCGCTCAGGCCGCTATAACGCGGCCGCGCGCTTCCCCCCAGCACCCACCCCAAACTGGGCGTTCAAAGCAGGCACAAGGGGTTTCGCAGGTGTGCCCTTTAAAGGATTTTTAGGCCCTTCTTGGTAGACGGCAGATCTGACTAGGATACTGCGCCGCTGTACTCATATATTATCAATATTGGGGTCAATTATCAACACTTTCTTTCTTCCAGATAAATGGCAAGGGATTCAAGAAAGTCTGTATTTTCAAAATTATTGTGGAGGGCGGCAATGGCGTAATGGGTCTGGTCGGAGACGATATGCCGCGCGTCGTGCAGGCTCATCATGGACATAAACGTCGTCTTGTTGTTGGTCTGGTCCAGGCCCGCCGTCTTGCCCAGCGCCTCCGTCGTGGCCGTATAGTCGAGGATATCATCCTGCACCTGAAAAGCAATCCCCAGATGATGGGCGTAAGACTCCGCCGCGTACAGCTGATTTTCCTTTCCCCCGGCCGCCAGCACGCCCAGCTTGGCCGCCGCGATCAACAGCGCCGCGGTCTTGTAGCGGTGGACGATGGTCAGCTCGTCCAGCGTCAGCCGTCTGCCCTGGCTGATCATGTCCAGCGTCTGGCCCAGGCACATGCCCTGGTATCCGGCGGCCCTTGATAAGACCGCGCCCATTTTGACGACGGTTTCCGCCGGAAGTTCCGAACTCAAAAGCGTCTCAAAGGCCGCCGCCTGGAGCGCGTCTCCCGCCAGCGTGGCGACGGCTTCGCCGTAGACCGTGTGGTTGGTGGGCTTGCCCCGGCGCAGCGTGTCGTTGTCCATAGAGGGCAGGTCGTCGTGGATCAGGGAATAGGTGTGCAGCATCTCCACCGCGCAGGCCGCCTCCAGGGCGCTCTCCATGTTGCCGCCGGCCGCTCTGGCAAACTGGAGCACCAGAATCGGCCGCAGGCGCTTGCCCCCGGCCAGCAGGCTGTAGCGCATGGCCTCCTGCAGTGTGTTGTCCGGCGCCCACTCCGTAAAATACTGTTCCAGGCGCTTTTCGACCATGTCCTTTGTGCTCTCCAGCTCCTGCAGAAATTGCTCCAACGAGTACATGCACGTACCTCCATTCAGCTTGCCGCTCCGCTGACAGCGTCAATTTGCCGTAAGGGGTTGTCGTAAAACGGCGGGCGATTACTAATCGCCCCTACATATGGTGGTTCTTACGCAAAACAACGCTGCACGGTTTTGTAGGGAACGGTTATTACTCCTCTTTCGTAGGGCGCGACGAATCGGCGCGCCGCCCCGAGGGCGCTAGCAAAACCTCACTCTTCCGCTTCGAAGGGCAGCTCCTCGGGCGCGCCGTCCGGCCCCTTCTGCAGGCGGACCACCTTCTGCTCCGCGCTGTCTAAAAGCTTTGAGCAGTATTTGATGAGCTTTGTGCCCTCCTCAAAAAGGGACAGGGACTGCTCCAGGGGCGCGTCCCCCTTCTCCAGGGTCTTGACGATCTCGTCGATGCGCATGACGGCCTGCTCAAAGGTCTGTTTTTCCTTTTCTTTTTCCATTTGGCGTCTCCTTTTATGTTTAGGCTCCGCGGGGAGCGGTCGTATAACAATCCTCAGTCACCCTTACGGGTGACAGCTCCTTTCAAAAGGAGCCTTTTTATACGGTTCGGCTTGCAACGGTCTTTTACTCCACTACCGCGCGGACCTCGTCCTTCTGCAGCCGGACCTTGATTTTATCGCCGCTTTTCACGTCCGAGGCGCTTTTGATAACCGTGCCGTCCGCCTTGCTGGCGATGGCGTAGCCGCGGCCTAAAACCTTCAGGGGGCTCATGGCGTCCAGAGAGGCGGCCAGACGAATAAATTTTTCCCGGGCGGCGCTCACCGATTTTACGGACGCGGCGTTTAACCGGCTTTGCAGATAGTCCAGCATCATGCGCTTGTCGTCCAGGTAGTTTTTCGGGCTTTGCAGCACGCGCTTGCCCGCCAGCTCGCTTAAACGCTGCCGACGCAGCTTCAGCTCCCGGTGCATGGCCTGTCCCATGCGCAGCTCCAGGCCGGATAACGCCTGCATCACGTCCAGCCTGTCCGGGACGGCCAGCTCCGCGGCGTTGGACGGCGTCGCGGCGCGCAGGTCGGCCACAAAATCGGCAATCGTCACGTCCGGCTCGTGGCCCACGGCGGAGATGACGGGTATGTCGGACTCAAAGATGGCCCGGGCCACGCGCTCGTCGTTGAAGGCCCACAGGTCCTCGATGGACCCGCCGCCCCGCCCGGTGATGATGAGGTCCGCCACCCGGTGGCGGTTGGCGTACTTGATGGCCCCCACAATCTCCGGGGGCGCTTCCGGCCCCTGCACGCGGACGGGCAGGACAATCACCTTGGCAAGCGGCCAGCGCTTGCCGAGCACGCGGATAATATCCCGCACGGCGGCGCCGGCCCCGGAGGTGATGACGGCAATCCGCTTCGGCAGGCGGGGCAGCGGCTTTTTGTGCCGCTCGTCAAACAGGCCCTCCTTATACAGCTTCTCCTTCAGCTGCTCGAAGGCCACGTACAAATCGCCCACGCCGTCGGGCGTCAGCTCGTTGACATACAGCTGGTAAACGCCGTCTCTTGTAAAGACCGAGACGCGGCCAAAGGCGATGACCTTCATGCCGTTTTCCGGGCGGAAGCGAATCCTGGCGGCGCTGCTTTTGAACATGACGCAGCGCAGCGCGCCCTCCGGGTCCTTCATGGTGAAGTAGTGGTGGCCCGACGGGTAGACCTTGTAGTTGGAGAGCTCACCGCGCACGTAGACGCCACTTAAGACGCTGTCGCCGTCCAACAGGCGCTTGATATGTTCGTTGAGCTCGGAGACGTTATAAATGATGTGTTCCATCGGCTTTGACCGCCCTGTATGTAAGTATAGCAACGCCCAGGGCGTTGTCGACGGAGTATTTCGGCTCCGCAAAAAGCCCGTCGGGGAAATGGGCCCGCAGGAGGCTGTTGGAAGCAACGCCCCCGGAAAACAGCACCGGCAGGTCCCCGTAGGTCTTTAGGGCCTGCTCGGTGGCAAGGCTGACGGCATTGATTACCGACATCAGCACAAAGCGCGCCACCTCGGCCTTCCCTGCCCCCGACTCCAGGCGTTTTTTCATCTGGTGCTCCGCGCCGGACAGTGAAAAGGCGCGCTCGTTGACCTTCGGCCGCAGGCCCTTGGCGTGGGGCGAAGCGCCGTCCGCCTGCCCGGACAGCTCGTCCAATGCCTTACCCGCCGGAAACGGCAGGCCCAGTAGCTGCCCCGCCCTGTCAATTAACTGCCCGGCGGAGACGTCCGTCGTGCCGCCGATAATCTCGCAGACGACGGCGGCGCCCTGCGGCCGGACATATAAAAGCTCCGTCGTGCCGCCGGAGAGGTGCCAGGCCAGATGGGGCCTGTCCAACAGGTCGACGCGGCCCGCCGACCAGGCCGCCGCGGCGATATGGCCCTGCTGGTGGGAAAATTCGTAAAAGGGCACCCCCAGCGCCCGGGCCAGGACGGCCCCCTGGGACGCGCCGGCCAGAAAGCAGGGCATGTAGGAGTTTTCCGTCTCCCTGGGCTTTGTGCTGGCCCCCACCGCTATAACCGCCGCCCCCTGAAAATCCAGCTCCTTAAACACCTCCGGCAGGCGGCGGACATGCATAAACAGCGCGTCGGACTGCCGCAGCCCCAGCTGGCCGGGCGCCACGTCCAGAAGCCGCCCGGCGTTGACGCCGGCTACGCCGTCAAAATACGCGCAGCTGGTGGTGTAATTGCTTGTATCAAAAGAAACAGCGATTTCCTTCACAGATAACCCCACACTAACGGTAAGCCGCAGCGTCAGCAATACTGTCGCCGCCTGTCCGCGGGCTGACAGACATCAGCCGACGATGACCTCGTTTCTCGAAAAGCTCCCGAGCACGCCGTTGATGAATTTCACCGTCGCCGGCTCCTCGTAGCGCTTTGAAAGCTCCACAGCTTCGTTGATGGCCGCCTTGTCCGGCACATCCGGCATGTACAGCACCTCGAACATGGCGGTTTTGATGATGGCCACGGCCGTTCTGGAGATGCGGCCGAACTTCCAGCCCACGGCGTATTTTTCGATATAGCCGTCCAGCTCCGCGCTGTGCTCGTAGACGCCCCTGATAATCCGGGCGATATACTCCCGCTGCCGCTCGTCCGGGTATTCGGCAAAAACCTCGTCCTCGTCTTTCAGGGTCGCGTAATATTCCTCGTCAAAAAGCTCACCGAGTATATCATTCGGCTGTCTCGGGTTTTCCGTAAGGCCGAAGCAGAACCGGACGGCAATCTCCCGTGCCGCTTTCCTTGTCATACCATCTCTCCAGTAATATATCTTTGTCGCACGGCCGGATTTACACGGCCCATTTTGCCCGTCATTCCCATTTTACCCGTATTCCCGCGAAAGCGGGAATCCACGCTCCTTTAGAAAGGATGGATTCCCGCCTGCGCGGGAATGACAAAGCATATCGTCAGAAATGCAGGCGGGACAAGCCGCGGCAGTCCCGCCGTCAACGTTTCTGGCTATTTATCCGCTTTTTTCATGGAAATGCCGCAGATGTGAACGTTCACCGCCGCCACATTCAGCCCGGTGGTGGATTCGATCGCCGTGGCCACGGCGTTCTGCACGGCCTGGCCCACCTCTTTGACGTTGCTGGTCATGGTGGCCATGATATAGATGTCGGCGGTAATCGTCCGGTCCTCCATCTGGATTTTAACGCCCTTTGCCAGGCTCTTTTTGCCAAGGAGCTCGGCGATATCGCGGCCGGGCGACGAATACAGGCCGGCCACGCCCTCAACATCCAGAGCGGCGCTGCCGGCGATGATGGCGAGAACCTCCTCTGAAATGTTGATGCTGCCCTTTTCCTCCGGGTATGTGATATATTCTCTGTTTTCACCCATAATCGGTATTCCACCTCAGCATTCAATTTATCAAAAATGATGCCTGCCCCCCGCCCCGCGGGCAAAAAAGGACGCATACAAACGTATAATACCTGCTCACGCAGGTATTATACACCAGACATATTAGAAAATAAAGCTATTTCACTTCGATAATTTTCAAATCCGCCGCCTTGAAGTCCGTCTGGGAGGTGACCACGTCCGTAATCCTTGCAACGCTGGACGCGGGCAGCCCTTCCTCCGGCGCAGGCACCGTGACGCTGATGCCCTCATCCGAGATGTAGACGACGCAGTCGGCAAAGCCTTTCGCGATGATCAGCGATTCCAGCTCCGCCTCCTTGATGGAGTCGGAAGCGATCTTGGAGATCTCCTCCAGAGCGGCGTCGATCATCTCCTGGGAGGCGCCCTCCGTCTGGCTGACCGAGGCCAGAGCCGCCGCCGCGGCGTCCCGCGCCTGCTGGCGGTTAAGCCGCGCCGCGTCGAAATATTCCTTGTTGATCAGCGCGGCCGTGTTGTAAAACAGCCCCGGGTCGGAGGCCTGAGCTTCGGCATCCCTGTTGTCGTTGACGCCGTCTCCCTGCGATACCTCCGCCGCCGTCAGCGTGTCGTCGGCGTTTTTGTTATACGACCAGTTTAAGTATGCCGCGACGCAGACGAACAGCAGCACCGTAATGATGACCGCATTTCTTTTAAAAGTTTTCACGCAAGATGCCTCCTCAAGATTTATTCATTTTTGTGACAACAATCTTGTCTGTACCGAGCCCCGTCAGCCCGGATACCGCCTTGACCAGCTGATACTCCACCGCGGGATTGTCCGCCCCCTCGCATACCACCAGAGCGCCGAGGTATTCCGGATAGATGTACTTGAGGGTCACCGGTTTTTCAACGGAGCCGCCGCTGGAGACGATAACGGTCGTCGTGTCCCGCCTGGTGCTGCTCTCCGAATTATCGCCCCTGCCGCCCTGATTGCTTGACACGCTCTCGTCCGTCGCCAGCACCTGCTCGGGCCCGCTCTTGAGCGTCAGCACCACGGTCACCCGTCCGGCGCCCTCAATGGCGGAGAGCGCGTCGGCAATGCGTTTTTCCTGCTCGGCAAGTGAAAACACCGCCCCTTCCCCGGCCGGCGCCGGCTCCTGCTTTGTGATCGCGGCCTTCCCTGTCGGCAGCAGGATCAGCACGAGCCCTGCCAGCAATACCACCATGACAAACTTGTTGTTTTTGATAAAAGACCATAGCTTTCCGGCAGCCTGATTGAAGCTCTCAGTTTTCATCGCGCATACTCCAGATCAACTCCTCCGGCGGTATCCCGAGCTCGGCCCTAATGATCCGGCCCAGCTCCTCCCGCGCGGCGTTATCGGCGGACGTTTTCAAAATGGCTCCGTCCGGGTACCAGTACCCCTCCTCGCTCCATGCCGTTGTCACGGACACTTCCAGGTCGGCGATGCCGAGGGATTTACCTTTGTCCAATATATATGCCTGGCATTTCTCCGCTATGATACGTCTTGTCAGATTTTCGTTGGCGCTTTGAATGTCGGAGGAAAATCCGACCGCCTCCTGCCTGTAAGCCTCAAGGCTCTTCATTAGCGCCGCGCCGTCAAAGCCCGTCACCGGCTTTAACAGCGCGATGACCGTCAGAAGGCCGCACACCAGAGAAACAACCTTTTTAACCCGCCCCTCGGGCGTGATGGTCAGGGCCGCCGCCGTCACCATCGCGGCCCCGGCGATGCCCATCACCCAGCTGTGCAGCACCTGGGACATCAAACTCCCCCTTCACTACTTTCATTTGTAAATATCACACCGTCACCTTGATAACCGAGATGATTGCCACAAACAGCATCAGCGCGCAGGCCCCCACAAGCCCCATCATCATGCCGAAGGCGGCGCTGACGGCATTGACCAGCTTTGTGATCCGGCCGTCGGACACGGAGCCGGAGAGCCCCGCCACGGCCTTGTACAGGATATAGTTGACGCCCAGCCGCAAAAAGGGCAACAGGCAGGTGGCGATAACGGCGATAAGCCCGAATATCCCCACGGCGTTGCGCAGAATCGACGCGCCGGCCAGCACGGTTTCCGATGCGTCGGCAATGATGCCGCCGACCACCGGCAAAATCGTGTTGAAGGCCGTTTTGAGGGTCTTTGTGGCAACGGCGTCGGTGGTGCCGGAGATGACGCCCGTCAGCGTCAGGTACGCCACAAACAGGAGCATCATCACCGACATGACCGTTCTGGCTAACCACTTGAGGAGGCTGGACGCGCCGGCAAGGCCGCTGCCCCCCAGGGCGGCCTCGGCGATGCTGGTGGCGGTAAAGGCGTAAATCAGCGGCACGATAACCTTTTGCGACACCGTCATCATCACATCCATAAACAGCGCCGTGGCGGCGTATTTGGCCGCGGCCGAGGTGACGGCGCCGCTGGCCGTGGCGGCGGCCGTCAGGGTCGGCAGAAGCATCCTGGAGAAGGTGTTTAGCTCCTCCAAGGTCCGCGCCCCCAGCCCGATAAAGGTGGTGACGCTGGAAACGCTGACGGCCGAGATGGCCAGCACCCCCGCGAGGACGGCGTATTTCGCGCCGCCCTCAAAGGCCGCGTTCACCGTGGCGCAGAGCACCGCGATCACCAGAATGACGGCGGCGCTTTTGACGCTGCCCGCCACAATCCCGCCCAGGTTTGACCGGGCGCTGTCAAAAAGCCGGCCGACGCCGGCGTTTAAGTCCAGGCTGTCGGTGACGCGCATGCCGCGCAGCGTGTCGCCGGCGCTCTCCGGCAGGGCGTTTTCCAGCTTGTCCAGGCCCAGCGCGTCGGATTGGCGCTTTTCAAGCTCCGCCGCCGTCACGGCGTCCGGGTCCGGGCCGGTATCGATAGCGTATGCCGCCGGCGTCAGGACTGTTGCCAGCGCAAGGGAAAAAAGCAGGATCAGTATCTTTTTCATTGGTGTCTCCAGATATGAATATGTACGCCGGCATCCGCGCCGCGCCTTAAACCAGCGACGCGATCATGCTGATGACGGATTTGAACAGCGGCAGCGAAATATAAAGCGCCGTAACGGCGCCCGTCAGCTCCACGCCGGCGGCCACGGAGGCCTGGCCCGCGTCGCGGCAGACATCGGCCGACAGCCTGGTGACGACGGAAATGCCCACGGTTTTAAAAACAATGGTCAGCGCCTCCGGCTCAATCTGCGTGAGCTCGGCCAGGGACCTGATGAAATCCGCCACGGTCCTGATGGTGTCGTAAGCCAGGTACAGGGCGGCCAGCGCCAGCGAGATTGTCAGCATCAGCGCCATTTCCGGACTGTTTTTTTTGATGACAAGGCCGAGCACCGTTCCGGCCACGGCGACGGCGGCGATCTTCAGTAGAATCGTCATGGTCAGAAGCCGAACAGGTTTTTGATCATGTCAAACAGCTCATTGATCTCCTGCACGATGATGATGAGGACGACGACAAGGCCGGCAATCGTCGTCATCAGCGCCTGTTCCTCCCTTTTTGAGTTGGTCAGCAGCAGATTGAGCACCGCCACAAGTATTCCGACCGCTGCGATTTTAAAAATCAGATCAACGTTCATATGTACCCTCAATCCTTATGGAAGTAAGACGCCGGCCAGTTTCATCGTCCGGTCGATCGTATCGGCTGGCCGTCCGTGCCGGATGGCCGTGTTGCCTGGTCAACCGAGTTGACCGGTCATACATCATTGTATTTCTGCCTGTCCCAGAATATGACCGCCGTGTCTCTCCAAAGCAGCGCACGGTCTTTTTGTGCAAAAGCGCCCGGAGAGCGCCGGAAATTATTCACAGATTATGGCATTTGCCAGTTGGCAATATCCGATATTTGGTATATAATTGTAAAAATATCAAAACGGAGGGGCCGAAGCGATGAAGCTCTGCAGCTCGTTTAAAACCGCTTCCCGGCGCGCAGGTTATTGCTCCAAAAGCGATACCGGCGGGCCTGTCCCTCTGTACCCATTTTTATACAGCAACAGCTAGGATGACTGTATCAATGGCGATAACAGCGGTGCAGGCCGGATTGAAGGCTTGCACCGCTGATTTTTTTTTTAAGTATGGCGTCCCTTTCCCCCCGGCCCGATATTTTATGAAAAGCATGGAGGTCATTATGGAAACGGCTGAAATCATCCGGAACTACTACAACGGTATCCCGCAGGACGAATGGGAGCGGCTGGACCGCCATCCCTTTGAGTTTTTAATCACAGCGCATTATCTGGACAGATACATAAAGCCCGGCGACACGGTGCTTGATATCGGCGGCGGTCCGGGCCGGTACACCATGTATTTGGCCGGGAAGGGCTGCAGCGTAACGCTTTTTGACCTGGCGGAGGAAAACGTGGCCTTTGCCCGGCGGAAAGCTGCGGAGCTGCGGCTGGACATCAACGCCGTCCGGGGAGACGCCCGGGAGGCCGACCGGCTGGTCAGCACGCAGTTTGACCATGTCCTGCTGATGGGGCCCATGTATCATCTGCTGGAGGAAGAGGACCGCGCCGCGGCGGCCAGTGCCGCCCTGAAGCTGCTCAAGCCGGGCGGCGTGATCTTCATATCGTTTATCTCCTTAAACGCCGGGTTTATCTATTTCCTGAAGGACGCGCCCCTTGGCGTATTTGAGGAGATAGAACAGGAATACATCGACTGCTATTTAAACAACAGGACCTACTGCGGGGACGCTTTTACGAAGGTCTGCATGATCGCGCCCCGTGACATTCTCCCCTTTATGGACCGTTTCAAGCTCCAGAAGCTGCATCTGTTCGGCCAGGAGAGCATCACGACGATGGGGGATAAAAACATCCTCGCCCTTAATGACCGGCGCCTGCTGGGCCGCTGGGTAGAGCTGGCCTGCGCCGTTTGCGAGCGCGAAGAGTACCTGTCCTATGCCGAACACTTGATGTATATTGGGCGGAAAATAAATTGAATATATATTCAAAATAATCGAGGTGCGTAAAAATGGCACAATTGGCTCTGGTATTCCCCACGCCGGAGATGGAAAACGAGGCTTTAGCTTACATGGCCGAGTTCCGGGCGGCCGGAGAACCGATGATCTACGGCGGCGCGGGGCTTGACCGCCTTGACAGCTATGGCGACTGGCTGGCGAAGGTCCATTCGGACCTGACGCGGGACGGCGGCGGCTTTGTACCGGCCACCACGTATTTCGCCGTCTTTAAAAGCCGCATCGTCGGCACCATTTCCATCCGCCACAAGCTCAATGACAAGCTGCTTGAATACGGCGGGCATATCGGCTACGCCGTACGCCCGTCGGACCGGCGCAAAGGCTATGCGACGAAAATGCTGGCCCTGGATAAGTGCCGGGAACTGGGCATCGAGAAAGCCCTGGTGACCTGCGATAAGCAGAACGTCGGCTCCGCCCGGACGATCATCAAAAACGGGGGCGTTCTGGAAGACGAACGCCCCCGCGAGGACGGCGGGATCACGCAGCGGTATTGGATAACAATTGTTTGACAGGAGGCAAAAGATGCAGACGCTTGTGACAGAACGGCTTGTTTTGCGGCCGGCTCATCGGCGGCTGCAGCCTGATTTTAAAGGGCAATGCGGACGCAGAGGTGGGTTGGATATTGCATAGGGACTACTGGAAGCAGGGATACGGCACAGAGCTGGGCCGGCAGCTTTTAGCGTTTGCTTTCGACAACCTGAAGCTGCACCGGGTTGTCGCCTGCTGCGACGCGGAAAACTACGGCTCCTGGCGGGTTATGGAAAACATCGGCATGCGCCGGGAGGGCGTATTTATAGAGGGTAAGCCGGCAAACAAGCTTTCAGACAAGGAATACGGCGACGAGTATGCATATGTGATCTTAAAACGCGAATGGGACGCGGAGAAAACATAAAACAGGCGGGCTAAATCAGCAATATCACGGTGAAAAAGCCCGCCGCCACGCCGAGAAAGGCCCGGACCTTTGAGGTTTTATCCCGCTCGGCGTCGGCATCGTTAGCAAAGGTCTCCATGCGGCGCTGGGCATAGGAAATGGCGCTTTTCTGCTCGGCCACGTCGTACCGCCCGAGGCTTTGGCCCAGCTCTATTAAAACAAGCTCCTCGGCGGGGGTCAGCAGCAGCTCCGGCGTGGCGAGTACGGCCTGACGCCAGATGCTTGAAAAGGACCGGCTGCCCAGCGTCTGTATTTTTTCTGATGCGTGCTTAAACAGTAGCGACGCCGGGTAGGCCGCTTCCTCCGCCATCTGGGCCAAAAGCTCCGGCATGGGCGTTAATCGGTCGCAGATTTCACTCTTGACAACGCCCAGGGCGCTCACCAGGGCGTGCAGGCTTTTTGCCCGGGCCCGCAGCCGCATGACGCCCATCACGCCCCAGGCGGCGGTGGCCGCCATAATTAAGACGGCGCCGACCAGTCGGATCATGCGCCCACCCCCAGGTCGGAAACGCTGTATGTACGCTGCCCGTTCTCCTTGCGGATCAAAACGGCTTTGCGGAAGATGCCCGCGTCCAACAGCTTCTTATACAGAGGTCGCCGGGTCAAATCGTCAACGCCGGCGGCGTGGGCCGTTGCGATGAGGCCGACGCCGCAGTTGGCGGCGCTCTCAATAGCGCACAGGTCCTCCGGGGCCGTAATCTCGTCCAGCGCGATCAGCTGCGGGTTCATGGCCCGGAGCATCATCATGACGGCCTGCGCCTTGGGGCAGGCGTCCAGGATGTCCGTGTGGCTGCCAACATCCATCTGCGGCACTCCCTCCACCACCGCGGCCACCTCGCCGCGCTCGTCGGCCAGGGCCACGCGCATCGGCTGCAGCCCCAGCTCTTTTTCCCCGGAGGAAACGAGCCGGACCAGGTCCCGCAGGAGCGTGGTTTTGCCGCACCCCGGCGGCGATATGATCAAAACCGACGGCAGCGCGCCGTCCGTCATCAGCCGGGGTACAAGCGCCCGCGCCAC